>JANOGQ010000478.1:0-5596 GCA_031406105.1 Lysobacterales bacterium
CGTCGTACCGGTTCGGCCTGACAATCAGGTGTTGCAGCATCACACAGTGGTAGTGCAGGACCAGAAAATACGGGAAATCCTGCCAACTGCAGAGGCCAGAGCCCAATATCAGAATGCAGCGGAGACGCGGCTTGATCATCACGTGCTGTTACCTGGCCTGATCAATATGCACACCCATTCTCCCATGACTCTGTTGCGGGGTTACGCCGATGATATGGAAATGCAAAGCTGGTTACAGGACCGCATCTGGCCTGCGGAGAACCGGCATGTTTCTGCAGCCTTTGTCGCCGATGGAGTTCAGTTGGCCATTGCCGAGATGTTGCGTGCCGGCACTACTTGCTTCAATGAACAGTATTTTTTCCCTGAAGTCATGGCTGATGTGGTGCATGAGTGTGGTATCCGGGCTGTAATTGGGTTGCCTGTTTTCGACGTGCCCACGGTTTGGTCTTCATCGGCAGCTGACTGCCTGGCCAAAGCCGAGAAGTTGATAGCTGATCTTGCAGTCACCGACAGACTGACTCTTGCTTTAGCTCCTCACGCGCCTTACACAGTAGGGGATGAGTCCTTCTTGGCAATCGCACGATTGTCCAGAGACTACAACATGCAGGTGAACCTGCATCTACTGGAAACCGACTATGATGTCAGTCATTCACTCGCTGAGTATTCACAACGCCCGTTGCAGCGCCTGCAGCGATTAGGATTGCTGAACAATCGTTTGCTAGCCGTGCATATGACCCAACTGGAACAGGCGGACATCGAGCTGCTGGCTGATAGCGGTGTGCATGTGATTCATTGCCCACGATCCAATCTGAAGCTGGCCAGTGGCTACTGCCCGATTACTGAATTGTTGGATGCCGGTATCAATGTTTCAATTGGCACCGACGGTGCCGCCAGCAACAACCGGCTTGATTTGCTTTCAGAAGCACAAACAGCAGTCTTGTTGGCCAAAGGACAAAGTGGCAAAGCAGCCTCTGTAGGAGCTTTTGCCTTGCTGGAAATGCTGACCATCAACGCAGCAAAGGCTTTGGGGCAGGGTGACACCCTGGGTAGCATTGAGGCCGGCAAGTGGGCTGACCTGGTTGCGCTGGATCTGGCCGAGCCAGAAACCCAGCCGATACACAAGGTAGTTTCACAAATCGCCTATGCTGCTGCCAGCAGTCAATTCACTGATGTCTGGGTGGCAGGCGAGCCTTTGCTACAAGACCGGGTCTTAACTCGCATAAACCTGACTGAAATACTTGATAAAGCAGAAGCATGGCGACTGCGCATATCCGCAGAAACAGATTGAGTACTGGAAGATCGGGGTAAAGCACTTGAAAACATCGTTTTTGCAAGAATCCAATCTCGATCACGAAGAGCGTCGCAAGTTTGATGATCTGGCCTCTTCCTGGTGGGATCCAAATGGGTCTTCCAGAGCCCTGCATGAGCTGAATCCAGCAAGACTGGCATATGTGACGGAACGTTGTAAGTTGTCAAAAAGCCGCGTTCTTGATGTGGGGTGTGGTGGTGGTATTTTGGCAGAGGCTCTGGCACAGAAAGGCGCTCTGGTCACCGGTATCGACATAGCCAGCAGGGCTCTGGCTGTGGCTGAATTGCATTTATTGGAGTCCGGCCTGACGGTTAACTATCTTGAAACAACGGTCGAACAGCATGCGTCGTCGGAGGTTGAGCCCTATGATGTCATCACCTGCATGGAAATGCTGGAACACGTACCTGACCCGGAATCAGTGGTGAGCAGCATTGCTGCATTACTGAAGCCTGGTGGCCACGCCTTTCTTTCGACCATCAACAGAAGCGGATTGTCGTTCGCTGTGGCAATCCTGGGTGCTGAGTATGTAGCGCGTTTGCTTCCGCAAGGCACACATCGTTATGATCGCTTTATTCGCCCCTCAGAACTGAGTAGCTGGTTGCGCAAAGCTCACTTGCACACCGAAGATATTCGAGGCCTTCATTACGATCTGCTCAATAGCTCTGTCAAGTTGGGGGGTCACGTGAAAGTGAATTATTTGCTGCATGCCAGGCGTTTGAGCTCGTGACAAACTTCAGTGCCATATTGTTTGACCTTGATGGAACCTTGCTGGATTCCGCTCCTGATCTCATCGCAGCTCTGAATTGGCTGCGTTCTACTGAAGGATTACCACCGCTGGATACCGCAAAAATGAGTCGGCATGTTTCTTACGGAGCTGCAGGAATACTGAGTGCGGGCATGCCGGCCACGACCGTAGATAAGTTTGCAGTGTGGAAGGCTCTGTTTCTGGAAAAGTATGCTTCAGCAGGTTATCGCGAATCGCGCTTGTATGATGGAATTCCGGAGGTCTTGGATAAATTGGAGCGACTGGACATTCCCTGGGGCGTGGTTACCAACAAGATGGAATCACTGACACATCCAATTCTGCTATCTGCGGGATTGGCGAGCCGGGCTGCGTGTGTGGTCTGTGGAGATACCTTGAGCCGAAACAAACCTGACCCGGCCCCCGTTCTGTTTGCTTGTGAGCAATTGGGTGTAAGCCCTGCAAATTCGCTGTTCGCCGGAGATGACATCAGGGATTTGCAGGCCGGAAAAAGTGCCGGAGCGAAGACCGCCGCTGTCCTGTACGGATATGGTTCTCATGAGTTCGGTGCGGAACATTTGGTTGGTAGTATGGTAATCACGCGACCAGAAGATTTTCACCAACTATTGGAATGAAACCATTCCAGCCACTTGTATTGCTAGCGGAAACAAACCTGGTTGGGCTTCACTATGAGCAGTGATTTCCTGCAGAAATTCATTTTTGAGAATACTCCGGTCAGAGGATGCCTGATCAGGCTGGCAACAAGCTGGCAACAGGTACAGATGCGTGCACGTCCGGATACAGACGTTCGCGAAATGTTGGGCCAGGCACTTTGCGCGGCTGCAATGTTGGGTAGCTCCATCAAGTTTGAAGGTACTGTGAGTTTGCAAATCCAGTCGTCCGGAGCTTTACGCTTGCTGCTTGGCCAGTGCACCAGTCAACGCAAAGTCCGCGGAATTGCACGCAAAAACTCAGAGCAACAGGAAATGCTGGTGAATCCCGTACTGTCAATCAACCTTGAGCCAGATGGCAGTGGCACCCCCTATCAGGGCATCGTCTCAATGGAAGAAAGTTCCCTTTCGAAAGCACTGGAGTTCTATTTTGCCCAATCTGAGCAGCTCGAATCGCGGTTTTGGTTGATAGCAAATCAGCAATCCTGCGCGGGGTTCATGCTGCAACGCATGCCGGGCAGATTACAGGATGAAGACGATTTCGACAGGCTGGTCCATCTGGCCTCGACAGTATCGGATGCTGAATTGCTCAACAGTGAACCGGCCCACCTGTTACATCTGCTCTTCAATGAGGATACCGTAAGGCTGTTTGATGCTGAAGGCATGCAGTTTGCCTGCAAATGCTCCAGTGAACGAGTGGCCGGAGTGTTGCATTCGCTGGGTCAATCGGAGATGGTTTCACTGCTGGATGAATGCGGGGTGGTTGAGGTCAATTGTGAATACTGCGGTAAAGATTATCAGTTCGACCGTGTTGATGTCGCCAGCCTTTTTTCTGATCCTGCAGCACGATTGGACAGTCCATCCGGTGTGCAGTGATCTGTCGGTAAGTCGGTTGCCGGAATCCAGTGATGCAGGATGAATGTAGTGAGCTGATCGATCGTAACTATCCGATGTTGCGTATTAGTCTTGCTTATGCCAATCAAGAACTTCGGCCAAAACTGCTGGCATTGTATGGATTGCTTGGCACGATTGAACAATGCCTGTATCACGCCAGCGATCCGGTCGTTTCCAATGCCAAGCTGGCTTGGTGGCACGAAGAGTTGCGGCAAGCTAAAGGTGGCAAAGGCAATCATCCACTTTCTCTCCAGTTGAATTCCAGCGGTGCCTTGGCCGCTTGGCCCGAAGCCTTGCTTGAACGTGTGTTTAATCTGGCAACAGAACGAGTTGAAGCTCTAGCTGTCAACGATGCAAGTGGCTTGCAACTGCTCTGTGAATCACTAGGTTTGATTCACCTGGAGCTGGAGGCGGCATTGCAGCAGGTTCCAGTGCCTGATCAGAAAGTGATCAGGCAATTGGCTACGAGCAACGGCTTGATGCAGCTGTTCAGGGAAAGTTTTAAGGCCAGTCATACAACATACTATTGGGTGCCTTTGGGTGATTGTGCGCGCCTGGGTATTGAGCGCCTGCAGATAGCTCAAAATTCCTTTCGGACCGAAATTCGGCAGGTTTTCATTGATATCACCATACGCATACTTGATCAGAAAAGGGTGCTCCAAAACTTCGCACTTCTGACTGAATTGCCCCCGACTTGGGCTGCTCGTTGCCGGCATTGGCTATTGTTGAGTCTGTTACATCAGCGGCAGCTGTTGCTTCTGCAGAGTGACCTGGCGAAGCCCGGTTTAACTGGCGATATAAAGAGATGTTTGCAGCAGGTTCGTATGAGTGATAGCTGGTTTGCCTGGCATTCAGCCAGGCTATTGAATGCCACCGGTAAGGCAAGTAAGGAATGAGCAGCATGATCGAAGTACAGGGATCCTGTCACTGTGGTGCAGTCAAATTCACGGTTCAGACCAAGCAAGAAATCACAGTCCAAAAATGCAATTGTAGTATTTGTGTACGCTGTGGCTTCATTCATTACATTGTGCCTGCGAGTCGTTTTCATCTAAACAGTGGTGTGGATGTTCTCAATGAATATCGCTTCAATAGCGGAATGGCCAAACACCTTTTTTGCAGAATATGCGGGGTCAAATCTTTCTATGTACCCAGGTCAAATCCTGAAGGTTACAGTGTCAATGTCAATTGCGTCAGCTGGCCAGAGTCGGTGAAAATAATCGAGGAAGAATTTGACGGACAGAATTGGGAAAATCATGCGGGTGCCTTGAAATATCTCAGCAGCGATTGAGGCTGAACATGAATTTCTGCTACTTGTCCTTGAGAATATGGGGTCCTATGCCAGCAGTTTTTTCATAAACACCTTTTTCGGCTTTCTCATAACGCGTAAAACCGTGCTTCTCCAGATTGCCCCGTTCCAAAGCCGTATCTGCTTTTCCCAGGTTCGGCGCCGAAATGACCCGCCTTACCGGTTGCCAGCATTGCGGGCAGGATGTAATGGGCGAATCAGACAGTTTTTGCAAGCGATCGAATCCTGCCTTGCAGTAACTGCAATTGCTTTCCTTCGTGGCACGATATTCATAAATCGGCATGTTTGGTATTTCCTGAAACCTGAGGAAACTCTGATTATTCAGAGCTTCTGCGACATACAAAAGTGCCGCCATTTTCAATGATTGTAAATCATTGAAAATGAAGCAAAACAAAAATGACATTTTTTCCAATATTTTTTTCTTGGGCGTGCTCTGATGGTTCAGGGAGGAATTCATCAGAGCTTCCTTAACATCGATCTGATGGGCAACTCTAGACCATTTCAAACCACTCCCTGAGTTGCTGTTACTCCCACATATATGGACCCCTCCCGTTTGCAAGATAAATTATCGATGCCATCAAACGAAATCATTGCGCCCATATATCCGGCCTGTTGATGGAATGCACTCTGCTTCCTGGCCCTGATGGATATCTGCGCCCATTCTCCTCATCATC
>JANOGQ010000486.1:0-3027 GCA_031406105.1 Lysobacterales bacterium
GTAAACGAAACCCCGCTCAATTTTGTCTTCTTCCTGCTCGGTGGCCAGATCAATCGCTTTGGCAAAAGATTCCAGTGCCGGACTCTCGAAGATCAGTTCCATCGGCAACACCAGCCCGAAGCGCTCTTCGACTTCAACCATCATCTGGATCGCCGACAGCGAGTCGCCGCCGATAGAAAAGAAATGGTCGTCGGGTGCCACAGCACCAACGCCCAGCACGCGCTTCCAAATAATGGCTACCGCATTCTCGGTTATCCTGAGTCCGCGCACCCCGGGCGTTACCGGCGCATTACCACCATCGACCATTATCGTTGCCTCTGCGGCCTGTCGAATCGCCTTGCGGTCAATTTTGCCGCTGCTGGTCATGGGCAACCACGGCACGAACAGGAATCGACTCGGAATCATGGGCTTGGGCAAGCGGATTGCCAGGCCTTCGGACAACTCCTGCGCGCTGCACGTGAAGCCGGGGCGCGTAACCACTGCGGCAACGATGGCGCGGGTGCCGCTGCGAGTGGCGTACCAGGTCGCCGCCGCTTGCCCCACTCTGGAGTCTCGCAATATGGCCGCTTCTACCTCGCCGGGTTCAACGCGTACACCGCGCACTTTCATCTGGTCATCATTGCGCCCGACATAGTGCAATACGCCGCACTCATCTCGAACCACTAAATCTCCACTGCGGTAGACACGCTCTCCTTCGAAGTCCACGAAGCGATCCTGCGTGAGCGCTTCGTTGCCGCGGTAGTTGCGCGCGACGCTTGAGCCTCCCAGCCACAACTCGCCTTCGACCCCAGCGCCAACCGGAATGCCCTTCTCATCGATGACATAGGCACTGACATGCTGCAACGGCTGACCGATTGGCGCCGACATCTGCGATAGGGTCGTAGCGGTTTCAGGCGAAAGACGGTAGCCCGTAGCCCACACCGTGGTTTCGGTTGGCCCGTAAAGGTTCCAGACCTCGTCGCCATAAGCGCAAAGTCGGCTTGCCAGGGCGGGACTCACGGCCTCACCCTGGGTAATGACTACCCGCACCCGAGGAAAGTCGGGCACCTCCGCCAGAATCACGGCCCATACCGAAGGCCCGGTCTGCACCACCGTGACACTGTGCTCGCGGACTTCACGAGCCATGCGCCTTGGGTCGAGCAGGATGCTACGGTCGCGCAACAGCAGGCTGGCGCCGGTGATAAGCGGCAAGAACAACTCGGTAATGGATGCATCAAATGCGATCGTCGAGGAAGCCAGGTAGCGATCCTGCGCTTTGAAGTGCAGCAGCTTGCATGCTGATTGCAATAAGGCCAGCACCTGCCGGTGCTCGACTTCGACAGCCTTGGGCTCACCCGTGCTGCCGGATGTGAAAAGCAGGTATGCCAGCCGATTGCCGCCAGGGGCGCAGATCCTTGAAGCCTTCGATTTCACAAGCAATGGAATCGTTTCGATGTCGACGTACTTCACTGAAGGATCATTCGAGGACTGCTGAACGCCATGGCTTTGCAGCGCATCCAGCAGGGGTCGATCACCGAGTACCAGGCTGCATTGGCTGGAGAGCAGCATTCGCTGTACACGGTCCACCGGATCTTTCGGATCAAAAGGGACGTAGGCACCTCCGGCTTTCCAGATGCCCAACAGCACCGCCAACAAGCTGGCGCGGCGCTGCATGAACACCGCCACGGCCTGCTCGGCAATCAATCCATGTTCCAATAAATGAGCACTTACCGCATCGGCCTGCTCCGCCAGGTCGCCGTAGGTCATGGCACCCTCTGCATCGATGACTGCCACAGCCATCGGGTTGGCCGCCGCCTGTCGCACAAACAGCTCAAAAATGTTCGCTTCAGAATCAGCGGAATCCAGCGATGTGAGTTCTTCCGAATTCATTGGAGATGGCCTCCGCGGCGCATCAATTCCACCGTAAAGCCTGGCGCCGGTTGCCAGTGATACGGCCCCCGAACGGCTGGATCGCCATCACGGGCCGCAATCTTGTAGTTCATGGCCAGAACCCGCAGGAATGCTGCGGCAAGTTGTACAGTCAAACCCGCAAACGGACAGAGGTGGTGGTCAAGCCCGAACGGTGAGAATCGTTCGCCGGCAGCACCTGCACCGAGATGACGCGCTGGATCGAAATCGAAGGGGCGCGGAAATGTGTCGGAATCCTTGTGGGCTTCCCACATACACACCCGCAGCAGTGCACCTTTAGGAATCAGATAACCCTCGAACACAAAGTCATCCAATACATGGCGCATCAATCGCTCGCTCTGGTCCATGCGCAAAGTTTCGAGTACAAATGCCGCGGCGGCGGAAGTGTGGCTTTGCAAATGAGACAGCGGCTCATTGGCAATTCGAGCTAGCCATGATGGATGCTCGGCAGCGTATTTTGAAACCCAGCGTAAAAGCCCGCGCAGATCATAGCGGCCCAGCTCGACCATATAGATCAGATTACCAAGCAAGGTTTCATCGATCAGGGCAGAGTTGCCAAGACCCGCCAGCAAACATGCCGGATCGACCGTTTCATGGCCTGATAAGTGCTTTCGCACCTGACAGCTTAGGTCGCCAAAAGCTTCGACCTGACGATCGCTGATAGTCCAGGCGACCCCGTGCGGACCCAGCCTGAAATATCCCGTTTTCAACTCCATGAACGCCGATGATCCCGGTTGCAACCCAAAAACCGTATGGATCAGCAGATCGATGCTGATGGACGACAGCATGTCGTTCCAGGCACCTCGCTCCGATTGCCGGGGGCCATCGGCCGCATACGCCGCAAGGCCCTCCAAAACTATTGAGTCAATGTTCGGCACAAGAGCAGGGAAATCGATTGCGTTAATGCCCTGCACCAGCGCGCGACGGTACTGGCGGTGGCACTCACCATCCATTTGACGCATGAAGCCGTTGGGAACAAGAGACCCGATCTCAATCGAAACGGGACGGAGGGATGCAGCGTGCTCCTTGAGCAGGCGTCGACCCAGTCCGTGACCGAGTACGCAGATGGCCAGACGGTCCTCCATCAGACCCTTGAATATATGGCCAAAGCTTGCTGCC
>JANOGQ010000502.1:0-3225 GCA_031406105.1 Lysobacterales bacterium
CAAATTCCGGGCAATGTTGCCCCTCAGTAACCACCCGTGGAGGTTTTACATGTCAGACAAGAACACGATTCTCAAACCCCTTGCAGCAGCTATCAGTGTTGCTTTCATTGCAAGCGTGGCTTTCTCCAGCAGCACTTTTGCCTCAGACAATCCATTTGCCATGGCAGACCTGGACAGCGGTTATATGCTCGCCGACAGGCATGAGGGCGAAGAAGGTAAATGCGGTGAAGGCAAGTGCGGCGAAGACAAAGGCGAAGAAGGCAGCTGTGGTGAAGGCAAAGGCGAAGAAGGCAGCTGTGGTGAAGACAAAGGCGAAGATCAGTAATCTTCCGATAGCCACCTGAACCCGCAGTTCGCTGCTACGTGACTAAACAATCCCGCATAGCGATTGAGGGTGCCGGTTTGGGACTCAGGCGGGCCCTGTTGGGCCCGCTTCGGTCTGCCAGCCTCGAAGGCATCAGCTTCATGGAGGTGGCGCCGGAAAACTGGATTGGCGTTGGTGGCAAATATGGCCGCCAATTCCGTTCTTATACCGAACGTTTTCCATTTACCTGTCACGGCTTGTCGCTTTCGCTGGGCGGGCCTTCGCCTCTGGACGAAACATTCCTGCAGCGGCTGAAGACTTTTCTCGATCAGAACCAGATGGTGTGCTACAGCGAACATCTGAGTTACTGCACGGATGATGGCCATCTCTATGATTTGATGCCCATACCTTTTACCAGCGAGGCCGTGCGTTACGTGGCTGATCGCATACGCCATGTGCAGGCCGTACTGGAACGCCGGATAGCCGTCGAGAATGTCAGCTATTACGCGGCTCCGGGAGCTGAACTCAGCGAGCTGGAATTCATCAATGCGGTGTTGCAGGAGGCCGATTGTGACTTGCTGCTGGACCTTAATAACATTTACGTCAACAGCGTCAATCACCGATATGACGCAACAGAATTTCTGCTTGGCTTGCCCGCTGAGCGGGTGGCCTATGGTCACATAGCCGGCCACTTCAACGAAGCCGAAGACCTGATCATCGATACTCACGCGTCTGCTGTGATCCCACCCGTATGGAGTCTTTTGCAGCAGGCATACCAGCAATTTGGCGTTTTCCCCACGCTGCTGGAACGGGATTTCAACTTCCCACCAGTTGATGTATTACTGCAGGAGGTACAGCAGATTCGCAGCTTGCAGCAGCAGAACCAGGCGGAGGTGAGGCGGAATGAGCAGCGCAAACAGGCCTGAAAAACTGGCCAGTCTGCAAACTGCTTTTGCCGCTCATTTGCGCAATCCGGAACGATCACCTGCGCCAGCAGGCATAGAAGACCGGCGCATGCAAATCTATCGCGAGCTTTTTTTCAATAACATCCACAACCACCTGTCCAGCAATTTTCCGGTGTTAAAGAAGGTTTATGGTGTCACTGCCTGGCGGCAACTGGCCCGCGAGTTCTACAGCGAACACCGTGCGAATACGCCCTTATTTCCCGAGTTACCCAGGGAATTTTTGCGTTATGTGCAGGAACAACGTACCGAGCGTGCTGGTGATCCACCTTTCCTGCTGGAATTGGCGCATTACGAATGGGTGGAACTTGCGCTGGGTCTTGACACGCATGAAATTGATGCAGTTGAAGCGAATACTGGAGGTGATTTGATACAGGGGATACCCGTATTGTCGCCGCTGGCCTGGCCCCTGGCCTATCGCTTTGCGGTGCATCGCATCAGCCCGGATTTCCAGCCAGACGCTGCGCCTGCTGAGCCCACCCGCCTGCTGGTCTACCGTAACCGTAAAGACCAGGTGAAGTTCATGGAAACCAATCCAGTGACCTGGCTGATGCTGGAAAAACTGCAAGCTGGCAAACACAGCGGACGGGACATTCTGTTATCGATCGCTGCAGAAATCGGCCATGCTGATCCGCAGGCTGTAGTCGGGCACGGCAGGAAACTGCTGCAGGATCTGTGGCAGCGTGAGGTTGTGCTGGGCACGAAAGTCTGACGACTGCCCGCCATTTTTGCAGGCACTTCCCGACTTGAAAGTAAGGGAATTGCGGATCTGTTCGGCGCCCCATTGATCAGGGCTTGCTGAAGTTAAGGCGCAGGGTTTTCGCGATTCACAGAAGGCTTTGCTCATTCACAAGTTCATTAAGGAGCAGCAGCAAAATGCTGGATTTCTACGATACGCTGACAGCACGCCTGCGCGCCAGTGGTGATTATGTCTGGCCATTGGCACTGCGATTGATCCTAGCCTGGGAATTCTGGGAGGCCGGTGTTACCAAGTTGCATGGCAAGAACTGGTTTGCCGATATTCCCTGGGCTGACTGGCAAAAAGGCTTTCCCTGGCCTTTCAGTACATTGCCGCTGGACCTGAACTGGCTGGCTGCCACCTGGGGAGAACTGGTGTTTGCTCTGATGTTGTTGTTCGGCCTGTTTACCCGCTTTGCGGCGATATCCTTGATTGTCATCAGCGCCGTAGCAGCGGCGGCAGTTCATTGGCCGGCGCAATGGAGCAGTTACTCTGAGCTCTGGCAAGGCTATGCCATTACATCCAAAGACGGCAGTGGCAATTTCAAACTGGCCCTGCTGTTTATCATCATGCTGTTGCCGCTGGTGTTTCATGGCGGCGGACGTCTGAGCCTGGATCACCTGCTGCTGCAGGCCAGTGGCCGCGGTGCCGCAGTCGGCGATCGTCTGGGCGATGCCCCCGCCGCTGCACTGGCTTTCCTGGTGTTGGGCGTCACTACAGTATTTCTGCAGGCCAGCTGGGGCATCGGATTTATTGCCCTGGCTTTTGTTACGGCAACCGTTCCGCGCTTATTGCGTTAGGACAACTCTCCCAAATGCAGAATTTACCTGGCTATGCCCTGCATTCCAGGCGCGGATTGCTGTAATGGCCTGAACGGCAAAGGCAGGGCGGTGAGCTCATAGCCACCCCGGCGCAACAGATTGATCAAACCGTCTGCACCGCCCAGGTGCAAGGCACCCACAGCGATAAAAACGCAATTTTCAGCCAGCTGCGGCAAAGCATTGGCAGCCATCTGGCGATTGCGCGCAACAATGCCCAGCTCGGTGAAGTAGCGGGTGATTGCAGGATCCAGAATGGCAAACTGCTGCTCTGACAAGGCTGCCAGTGCAGCCAGGCTGTTCTGCAAATACACCTGCACCATTTCTTCATGAATCTCAGCTACCCGCTGGTAATCTGCCAGCGCGTGATCAAGCAATTTGATCTGGTATTCAAGAGGCATC
>JANOGQ010000523.1:0-9266 GCA_031406105.1 Lysobacterales bacterium
GGAATCCCTGGCCGAATCACTGGCCGATTCACTGTCTGAATCACTATCTGATGAATTCTCTGCATCGGTAACTGCAAGCTCCTCGTCAGCGGATTCAGTCATGCTTTGTTCAGGCTGGGTTACCGGCTGATCTGGCGCAGCTGTGATCGACTGCCGACGCTCATCAATGATCGGAGGAGGAGCGGCCGCAGGCATAGTCGGCGGATCCAGAAACAATGTGTACTCACGCAACAACCGCCCACTGGCCCAGTTCAATTCGATAATCAGCCGAACTATGGGCTGATTGACAGGCAGGGTGCTGCTTACCCGCACAAAAGGTTGATCAGTCTGAGTATCGACGGTAAATCGCAAAGGCACCGAAATCGCATCAAGACTGGCCCCGATCAGTGCATAGTCTTCTGCAGATGCCAGTCTGGCTGTTACAGCAGAGATATCCTCACCGGGGCGAACCAGCAAATCTATGCGTGCGCTCAAGGGTTGATTAAGATACGACTCAACCTTGATATTACCCAGGCCCAGGGCAAACACCGCCGGGCTGAGCATCATCAGCACAATGATCAAAGCCGGCCTGACCACCTTTCTGTAAAAACTAGCCATTTGCCCTTCCGTCAATCCCTGGCTTCTTGAAAAGCAATAAGTGCCTGGTCCAATTCCGAAACTATTATCAAGCACTTGCAATCTCCGAGTTCAGGTGGGCAGCGGCTGCGTTGCCAGCCAGAGCAGGCCGGGATTCAAGGTAATCCATGATCTGCACGGCGTTCAAAGCTGCTCCTTTTCGCACATTATCAGCCACTACCCACATACTGATACCACGCGGATGGCTCAGATCGCGACGCAAGCGACCCACATAAACTGCATCTTTGCCAGCACCATGGGTGAATGGTGTTGGATGCTGCTTGTTTTTGCCTTCCAGCCATTCAAGCCCCTCAGAATGTTGTAAAAGCTCGCGCACCCGATCTATCGAAATATCCTCGCGGGTTTCAAAATGCACGGCCTCAGCATGACCAAAAAATACCGGCACCCGCACGGCTGTTGCATTGACCATGATCTGATCGTCATCGAGAATCTTGCGAGTCTCCCAATGCATCTTCATTTCTTCCCGCGAGTAACCGTTTTCCAGCAGTTCATCAATTTGAGGAATCACGTTGAAGGCAATAGGTTGAGCAAATGCCACGGGGTCTGCTTCCTTGAAATTCAGTCTCTGGGCAGTCTGGTTGGCCAGTTCATGCAGACCTTTGCGGCCTGCTCCTGAAACCGACTGATAAGTTGCTACGTTGATCCGGCTGATGCCGGCTTCGCGGTGAATCGCAACCAGAGCGACCACCATCTGGATGGTTGAGCAATTGGGGTTGGCAATAATACAGCCCCCGGCAATGTCGTCCAGCAAGTAAGCATTACACTCTGGCACCACCAGCGGGATATCGTCCTGGTAACGAAATGCGGAGGTATTGTCGATGACAATCGCGCCCTTGGCTGCCGCTTGCGGTGCATATTCCTTGCTGACCGAAGCACCAGCAGAAAACAAGGCATAGTCGATGCCGCTGAAATCAAATTCGGCCAGGTTCTGGATGGTGAGTTGCGTGTTGCCGAACTCCACATCTTCACCGGCTGATCGTTCACTGGCCAGAGCGAACACCCGATCTTCGCGATGACCGCGCTCCGCCAGGATGGAAAGCATCACCTCACCGACCGCGCCACTGGCTCCGACTACTGCAATTCTGGGTTTTCTATTCATCAGGTTTCAAATTATATAGCAAATGTAAGTTATTGTTTATATGCATTCTTTGTTCATGAAATCAGTACTTTTTAGCGGCTCTTCCGCTCGCCCATCTGGGCCCGGTCACGCAGGATGTGATCCATCAGCACCAGCGCCATCATGGCTTCAACAATTGGCGTCGCCCGAATCCCCACGCAGGGATCATGGCGGCCCTTGGTCACGATTTCTATTTCCAGGCCGTCCTGATTAACGCTACGCCCGGGTAACCTTAAACTGGAGGTGGGTTTGAACGCGGTACTGACCAAAATATCCTGCCCACTGGATATACCTCCGAGGATACCTCCTGCGTGGTTGCTCAGGAAGCCCCCCGCAGTCATTTCATCACGATGTTCGGTACCTTTTTGGGTAACACAGGCAAAGCCAGCGCCGATTTCCACGGCTTTGGCCGCATTGATGCTCATCATGGCGCTGGCCAAATCGGCATCAAGTTTTCCATAAATGGGTTCGCCAAGGCCGGCAGGAACGTTTCTGGCGACCACATTAACCCGGGCACCCGCGGAGTCACCCGACTTGCGCAAGGCATCCATGAATTTTTCCAATTCCGCAACACAGCCTGGGTCGGGGCTAAAAAATGGATTGTCGTCTACTGTATCCCATTGCGGATTAGCATCGGTGCGAATCGGGCCGAGTTGCGCCAACCAACCCTGAATTTTTATACCCAACTCCTGCTGCAACCATTTACGGGCAATCGCGCCGGCCGCAACGCGCATGGTGGTTTCGCGTGCTGAGGAGCGGCCGCCACCTCGATAGTCGCGAATGCCATATTTCTGCCAATAGGTGAAATCAGCATGGCCAGGACGGAACTGGGTTTTGATCTCGGTGTAATCTTTGGAGCGTGCATCGGTGTTGACAATCAGCAGGGCAATCGGTGTGCCGGTGGTGCGGCCCTCGAATACACCCGAGAGTATTTGCACATCATCAGCCTCCCGGCGCTGCGAGGTGTGCCGTGACCGGCCCGTTGCGCGCCGTTCCACCTCCTGCTTGATTTCCTCTGCGCTGATTTCCAGCAAAGGCGGGCAACCATCAATGACACAACCGATCGCGGGCCCATGGCTCTCGCCAAAG
Organism: Lysobacterales bacterium; assembly: GCA_031406105.1. Lineage (GTDB taxonomy): Bacteria > Pseudomonadota > Gammaproteobacteria > Xanthomonadales > SZUA-36 > JAWXBM01. Next base: position 2,843 of record JANOGQ010000523.1, read on the forward strand.
GTAGTGACACGCAACAATTTTCCAAAGGAATTATCCGACACGATTTCTTTCCTCTATCAATGCCGCAATACTGTCGGCAATCTGCAATAACTCAGTTCGCTCCATCAGGAAAACCCCTTCGCCACCTTCGTGGAAATCCAGCCAGAGGAACGGAACATCCGGCAAGATCGCTGCCAGGCGCTGCGCACTTTCACCCACTTCGCAAATCAGGATACCGCCTTCTTCGAGATGATGGGCTGATTGCAGCATGATACGCAGGCACAAATCCAGCCCATCCAGGCCGGAGTACAAACCCAATGCGGGTTCTGCCTGGTATTCCGCCGGCATCTGCTGCTTGCTTGAATTGGCCAGGTAAGGCGGATTGGTCACGATCAGGTCATAGCGCAGCCCCTGAAGCCCGGCGAAAAGGTCAGACTGGATCAATCTGACTCTGCCCGCAACTGCGTGGCGCACTACATTACGCTGAGCAAGCTCCAAAGCAGCAGAGCTGATGTCTGAGGCGTCCACCTGAACATCTGGCATATACACGGCAGTGGCAACGGCAATGCAAGCGCTGCCGGTGCATAAATCCAGCACCCTGCGCACTTCAGATGGATTCAGCCAGGGTGAATACTGCTCTGCCAGCAGTTCGGCAATCGGTGATCGAGGTACCAATACCTGCTCATTCACCTCAAACTCCAGGCCTGCAAACCAGGCGCTGCCCAGCAGATAGGCCAATGGCTGCTTACTACCTGATCTGCGCCTGATCAGGTCAGTAATTATCTCTGCCTGGCTGGAGTTCACCTCCTGTTGCCATTGATCAAAGCTGCCATCCAGTACATGGCCTGTGGCCTGCAATACCAGCCAGACAGCCTCGTCGCTGGCATTGTCAGTACCGTGACCGTAATGCAAATCAGCCTTGCTGAACTGTTGCTGAGTATGTGCGATCCATGCGCTGATGTTCAAAGCCAACTCTCCCGCAACAATTCGACAGCAAAGCCTCACGAATCCAGGCCGCATCGCAGTATAATTCAGCATCTCCGGATTGCAGCGAAGTTGGATGAGTAAAAACACGAAATCAATACGCTTTGCTGTGCTTGTATGCAGCCTGGCCATTCTGTCCATCCTGTCCGGCGCGCTGTTTTTCAAGCTGCTGCAAGCGCGGGGACAGCCCACTCTGCAATCGTTAATTGTACTGCCTGAAGCCAAAACCATAGCCGATTTCGCACTGCAGGATGAGGCAGCGAAGGAATTCTCTCTGGCAGAGTTTAAGGGCCGATGGTCTTTATTGTTTTTCGGTTTCACTTCCTGCCCAGACATCTGCCCCAATACCCTCTATCAATTGCAGCAGGTTCGGGCGGAACTGGCCAAGCATCTGGCCGAAGATGAGTTGCCCGTCATCTATCTGGTTTCCGTGGATCCAGGCCGTGATACGCCCGAGAAACTGGCCCAGTACCTTTCGTTTTTCGATCCGGCTTTCAAGGGCCTGACCGGCGATGACCGGCAACTGCGTGCACTGACCATGCAACTGGGTATTGCCTATCACGTAGCCGAACACGACGATAACAGCACAGAGTATGCAGTTGACCACAGTGCCAGTCTCATACTACTCAACCCGCAAGCGCAGCTGTATGGCGTATTCCCGGCGCCGCAACAGGCAGAACTCATGAGCCATGACTTGCAGCAATTGATCAACTGAAGACTCAGGAACTTTGGAATAACTCAAATGAGCATTTTTGAAAAATTTTTCTGTGGCATCCAGTACCTGTTACCCCATCAACTGCTGTCCCGCTTGATGTATGCCTTCATGCGCATTCGTTTCGCGCCCATCAAGAACCTGCAGATATGGATTGTGGGAGGTCTTGCTGGAGTAAACTGGGAAGAAGCATGGAGCGACGATGCTGCGGACTATGCCACCTTCAATGAGTTTTTTACCCGCCAGCTGAAAAAAGCCGTACGCATTCAGGAGCCGGATCCAGCGGCATTTACCAGTCCGGCTGATGGCCACATCAGCCAGTGCGGGCGCATCACCAATGACCGCTTGTTCCAGGCCAAAGGGCGTCACTTCAGCCTGCGCAGCCTGCTGGGTAATGACCCCGCTTTCAGTGAATTCAGCAATGGCTTTTTTCATACCATCTATTTGTCACCTCGGGACTATCACCGGGTACACATGCCGATGGACGGCAAGCTGCTGCGCATGATTCATGTACCCGGCCGGCTGTTCAGTGTGGCCAGCTATACGGTGCGCCACGTGCCTGATCTTTTTGCACGAAATGAGCGGCTAATCTGCCTGTTTGAAACCACTCACGGCCCCATGGCGGTGATACTGGTGGGTGCCTTATTGGTTTCGAGCATGGAAACTGTCTGGTCTGGCACGGTTACCCCACCCTACGGACGAAGGGTGGTTAGTGGCGACTGGTCCCGTCGTGACATCGTACTTAAAAGAGGTGACGAACTGGGACGATTCAACATGGGCTCAACCGTCATTGTGCTGCTGCCAGCCGCAGCTCTATCCGTGCTCGCGGAGTTGGGCCCGGATGACGAAGTACAGGTTGGCATGAAACTGGGTCGACTGCGCTGATTGCAAGTCCAGCAGGCTGCCAGGGACTGCAAAGCCCCTGTATTCACCCAATCAGCACAGACAGATTCTTGCTGCTACCAGCCGCAGGAACGATCTTTGTTCTGCTCGTCCAGCCAGCTTTTCAGGGGCGCGAAGTAGTCAAGCATTGCGCCTGCGTCCATCTGCGCTGAACCGGTCAATGCTTGCAGGGCGACTGGCCAGGGCTGGCTGCGGCCCATTTCCAGCAGTTGATTCAGCCTATCCCCGGCCTCTTTACTGCCATAAAAGGAACAGCGATGAATGGGGCCCTCATTGCCGGCAATTTCACACAAGGAGCGGAAGAACTGGAACTGCAGAATGTGCGCCAGGAAGTAACGTGCGTAGGGTGTATTACCGGGAATGTGGTACTTGGCTCCCGGGTCGAAAGCATCGTCAGGCCGTGTATTGGGTGCAGCTACGCCCTGATATTTTTCGCGCAGTTCCCACCATAAATCGTTATAGCCTTCCGGTCCGACTTCGCCAGCAAATACCCGCCAGCGCCATTGGTCCATCACCAAGCCAAAAGGCAGGAATGCCACTTTTTCCAGCGCAGTCTGCATCAACAGGGCCAGGTCGCCGCTGGCATCGGGTTCGGCTTCAAGCAAACCGATCTGCACCAGGTACCTGGGCGTGATGGACAGAGAAAGCGTGTCGCCAATGGCTTCGTGGAAGCCGTCATTAGCGCTGTTGCGAAACAAGTAGGAATGATGATTGTAAGCCCGCTGATAATAGTTGTGGCCCAACTCATGATGGATAGTGCGGAAATCTTCAGCATTGACCTCGATACACATTTTGATACGCAGGTCTTCTACTTCGTCTACATTCCAGGCTGAGGCATGACAAACCACCTCGCGATCAGCCGGTTTTACGAACAAAGACCGTTCCCAAAACGTCTCAGGCAGCTCGGCGAAACCCAGTGAACTGAAGAACGCTTCACCCGTTTCAACCATGGAGATGGGTGTGAACTGACGTTGCTGCAAAATGGCGGTCAGGTCATAGCCCGCATCCGCTTCGCCAGGACCTACCACATCGTAAATATTTTCCCAGCTTTGTGCCCACATATTCCCCAGCAAGTGAGCCGGGATCAACCCCTCCGCCGGGACAACTTCAGCACCGTAGAATTCCCTGAGTTCTGCCCGAACATGGCATTGCAAGGCGTCATAGAGCGGCTTGACCTCACCCCACACGCGGTCGAGTTCAGCGCCGAAAGCAGCAGCATCCATATCGTAATTCGAGCGCCATAATTCACCGAGGTCGCTAAAACCCAGGTCCCTGGCAGCTTCATTGGCCAATTCCACCTGGCGTTGATACAAGGGCTTCATGGGCTTGGCGATCTGGTGCCAGCCGTCCCAGGCCTCCAGTTGCTCTGCCGCATCCCTGGATTGGGCGAGTATGTTCTCCAGCTCACCCAAAGCCAGGCACTCGCCCTCTGACCGGCAGTATTTTCCCCGGCCATAAATACCGCCCAGCTTGGCTCCGATTTCTGCTTGTTCTGCGGTTTTCGCCGGATCCCGGGGCGCAGGAATGGTGATTGCCGTGCGCAAGTATCCTAACTTCCGCTGAGTAGGCTCATCAAGGCCCTCAAGATTGATGTAGTTCGTCGATTCGCTGGCGGCCTGAACTTTGGCAGCAGTGAATAACTCGCCTGCCGCCGCGGCCAGCAGTTCAGTATCAAAGGTGATGAAATTCGCCAGCACCCACTCATTGCGCTCGGAGTGCTGACCCAGGTCTTGCAGAATTGCTTCGGAATCAGCAACAAACTGCACCGCATCTGTTACGCCTGGCTTTACCGCGGTGGCGGTAGTGGCCTTCTGCCCCTGGCTCTCCGCTTCAACAGGCACGGCAGAATCCCCAGGTTTACAGCCTGCCAGCCAAAACAAACAGATCAGCGCGCTGAGGTTTAGCCGTATTTTCCTGGAATTTTTGCAGTTACCAATCATGGAAAAATTGGACGATTTGAAAATACTCATCACGGTTCCAGCTTTGATTTTGATAGGCCGCAAGGCTATCAAAACTCTCAGCAACTCTCCAGCAGTGGAAATTTTGAACCTGGGGCTGAAAAACGGATCATAGCCACACTCCCTTTGCAGCAATTGCCTATACTCCACAAGTTATGAAAGCCTTCGAGTTTCTATTGCGGATTTTTTCATGGCAGTTTCTGGCCGTGGCCCTGCTGTCACAGACTCTTGATGCCGCCATTGCTGCTGACACTGCTGCCGAACAGGCCATGCCCGCTGAAGCAGTCGCGACTGTCAGCCCATCTGTCAGCCCAACCGACAGCCCAAACGTCAGCCCATCCACTCACTTGGCGCAATTGGCAGCCGAGGCAGACGTGGTTGCACTGGTGCAAATGCGCGACGGAGATTATCGCTATCGACGTGAGTTTCCCGTATCAGGAAGTGCTCACCTGAAAGTTTTGATTGCTTATAAGGCAGACCAGCCGCTGGAAATGATCGAAGTGTATGAAACCGGCTTACATCCGAACGAATGCTACTTCCCCAACCCAAACGTGTTCGAAGAAGGCCGTCGTTATCTGGTGTTTCTACGCCGTGATCCGGATGATAAGCAACGCTATCGTGGTTTGCCCGAGGGCTGCGCTCTGGATGTTCTGGTTACTACCGACAATGCTTATGTATTGCGTATACCGGTAACGGGAATTGAGCTGAGTGATGACCTGCAGCAACACGCCATGCCTATGAAGTTCGCAGATTCTTATGCCCGCGAATCCGAAGAATTGCTCGACTCAGCGCAACGTGAGGCCTGGTTGAAAGAGGGCTGGCTTACACGAGAGATTACCGAGCAGGGGCCGCAACTGATATACACCCAGGGCGTCAGTCTGGATACAGTTCGAAACCTGATGGGGCCTGAAGGTGTATCGCTCGATCGCCATCAAAAACGGCTGCCAGAGGAGCCCTGAATATCCCTGCTTTGTTTGCTTACTTCACCACCCGATAGCAGGGTTTGTAAACACTGCTGCCCGGCAGCTTCATCCGATTATCGCGAATAAAGCCGGTCAACAAGTGATCGAGTTCCTGCATGATGGCCGGCTCACCACGAATCTCGAAATTCCCGTGCTTTCGAATATTCTCGAGGCCCTGGGGTTTGACGTTGCCAGCTACGATGCCGCTAAAAGCGCGTCGCAAATTTGCCGCCAGCTCATGTTTGGGTAAGCCGCGATCTATGGTCAACGCGGCCATATTTTCGTGTGTGGGCTGGAAGGGAATCTGGAATGATTCCTCGATTTTCAATAACCAGTTGAAGTAAAAGGCATCATTATTGCTGATGCGATATTTGCGCACCGCGTCCAGCCCCTGCTTCAGGCGTTGCGACACCGCTTGTGGATCGGCAACGATGATTTCGTAGAGCTTTTGTGCTTCTTCTCCCAGAGTGAGGCCGATAAAACGATCAATCTGCTCAAAATAACCAGCGGCCTCTTTCGGACCCGTCATGATCATGGGAAAAGGCAATTCCTTATTCTCTGGATTCAGCAAGATGCCCAATAAATAAAGGATTTCTTCAGCTGTGCCCACTCCACCTGGGAAAACGATAATGCCGTGACCCAGGCGTACAAACGATTCCAGCCGCTTTTCAATATCAGGCATTACAATCAGTTCACTGACGATGGGATTAGGTGATTCGGCGGCAATGATTCCTGGCTCAGAAATACCGATGTAACGACGCGACGATACGCGTTGTTTGGCATGCGCAATGGTTGCGCCTTTCATCGGGCCTTTCATGGCGCCCGGCCCACAGCCCGTGATGATGCTCATTTCCCGCAGGCCCAACTGATAACCGCATTCCTTGGTGTAATCGTATTCTTCACGTGAGATGGAATGACCACCCCAG
>JANOGQ010000527.1:0-4615 GCA_031406105.1 Lysobacterales bacterium
CATGGCCGGAACGATCAGCATGGGGATGCCGCGTCCCCAGGCTGCCTGCCACAAGGAGCCCACTGCATCATCGGCTATGCCATGGGCCAGTTTATTGATCTGGTTGGAGGTAGCCGGTGCGAGTATCACCACATCGGCCCATTGCGCCAGGTAGATGTGATCCATCGCCCGGCCAGATTCAAACGCATCGCCCAGAACTGGTTTACCGGAAAAGCCTTCCAGGGTGGCAGGGCCGACAAACTGCGCCACTGAATGCGTACAGGCCACTTCTACCTGATGACCTTGCTTGACCCAGGCTGAAATCAGCCCCGTGGCCTTGGCACAGGCGATGGAACCCGACATCAGCAGCAATATGTTCATGGGGCAAAGCCGCTCATGTTAAAGGCACATTATCGATCAGGCGCACATCACCGAGGCTGGCAGCAGCCAGGCGTCGGCCCACACTCTCTTCAAGGTAATCTTCCACGTAATCCACCATAAATCCGGCCTGCTCCAGAGCCAACCGGGCGCTGGCACTGTCTTTGGCAGCACTGATGCAGTGGTACAACTCTGCTGCCTGTTCTCGTTGCTGCTTGTTCAGCCGCAAATTACGCGATGACATAGCCAGCCCGTCACTCTCACGCAGAGTGGCGCAGCCGATGATCTCCACTGGCAAATGAAAGGCTGCTGCCATGCCGCGTATCAACAGCAGCTGCTGGTAATCTTTTTCACCAAAATAGGCACGGCTGGGGGCTACCAGGTTCAGCAACTTCAGCACCACGCTCAGCACGCCAGTAAAATGCCCCGAGCGGTGGGCTCCACAAAAACGCCTGCTCAATTCTGTTTCAGTTAGCTGAAATCGGAATGCGTCTGGATAAAGTTCTTCATAAGTGGGCAGCAATACGGCATCAACTCCGGCATCTTCCAGCATGGCCAGATCATGTTCCAGGGTGCGCGGATAGGCGTTCAGGTCTTCGGCCTTGTTGAACTGCGTGGGGTTCACATAAATACTGGCTGCGGTGTAAGGGTTATCGACAAGGCTGTGCTGCAGCAGCGATAAATGACCCGCATGCAAGGCGCCCATGGTGGCTACAAAGCCGAGCGGAAGATTCAGGCTGGCGCGGTAACTGCGCCAGTCAGCCAGGCGGCTAAACTGCTTCATCCTGCGTAACGCTCTTCGCTGGCCGGAAAGCTGCCATCGCGCACATCACTGGCATAGCTGTTGAAGGCGTCGAGCAGTAATCGGTTGCCGTCCAGATACCGGCGCACAAACCTGGGCCTGAAATCCAGGTTCAGGCCGAGCAGATCCTGCATCACCAGTACTTGTCCATCGGTTTCGGCACCCGCGCCAATGCCGATGGTGGGTATGGCCAGCGATGCTGTAATTTCTGCTGCCAGGGATTCGGGCAGGCATTCCAGCACCAGTGCAAAACAGCCGGCACGTTCACAGGCCAGGGCTTCCTGTTTCAGTCTTTGCCGGTCTTCATCCTTGCTGCCCTGCACCCGGAAGCCCCCGAGGGTGTTGACCGACTGAGGTGTCAGGCCGATGTGCCCCATCACCGGTACTCCGGAGTGCACCAGGTGGCGGATGGTTTCTTCGCTGCCGTTGATACCTTCCAGCTTGACCGCGCTGGCGCCTGCCTTCATCAACTGGGCAACCGCATCGACGGTTTCCGACAAAGACCGACGGTAGGAAAGAAAAGGCAGGTCACCGACGATGAACTTTTTCGGTGCACCGCGCTTTACTGCAGCCACATGCCAGCTCATTTCCTCTATGGAAATGGGCAAGGTGCTGTCGTGACCGTGCATCACCATGGCAGCGCTGTCGCCGACCAGCAGCATGTCCACATCGGATTGCGCCATGATGCGTGCCGAGGTGTAGTCGTAGCAGGTCACCATGACGATTTTTTCACGGCGTAATTTGCGCTCGGGTAATTGCAGAATGTTCATGGACGGGCCTGCTGCCGGGGCTCGGCTGGTTGCCCGATTTGCTGCTGGGCTTGCTGCTCGACAGCATGTAATTCCACGAAAGACTGGTACAAGGCCTGCAGTGGATCAGACTGCAGTGACTGAAGATTACGGCTGATGGTGCCCTGGTCGCCGCGACTGAGTGGGCCGGTCAAAGCGGTAGTGGGATTGGCCAGGAAATTATCCAGCACCCGGCGCAGATAAGGTTCCAGCATGCCATCGGCAAGCCCCAGTTCATTAAAACGCTGGCTGATGGCTTGCCAGAGGATTTGCGGGAAATTCCCCGCCATCACGCACAGCGCGTGGTATTGAGCTTTTTGCTCAACAGCGATGTGGCTATGGGGATTGGGCAGGCCAGGCAAGAGTTCAGCCATGCTCAGCCCCTGGTCCAGCATGAAAGGAATCTTTTGGTAGGTTTCAAGCTCATAAAGCTTTGGCCCAAAAGTCATCAATGGATGAGCGCCGGCAATACCCGGAATTCCCAGCGCACCGGAACAGTGAATCAGGGTTTTACTACGTAACTCCGGGTAACGCTTTGCAAGGCTGGCAATTGCATCATCGGCAACCAGCAGTAATACATGGCTGGCATCCTGCACGGTGGCATGCAACCGTTCTGCAGTATCGGCAATAGGATAGCTGTTGAGCTCTGGATCGGGCTGGCGCGCCCAGGTAGAACAGCGAAGACCCAGCAGACTGAGATAGTGGCGCAAATGCCGTGCAAGACGGCCGCCACCCAGTATGGCATAGCCCCTGGAAGAGGCCCTAAAAAGAACTTCAGAAGAATTTGGCATTTCGGTACCTGTCCTTTGGGATCAAGTCCATGTTGTGGTTAAGACCTTTCACTACTGATCTGCTTTGCGTGACCGCCTCAGCCCAAAAGGAATTTGGTTTCGGGTCGATCCATGCAGCGCTGTTTCAGCAGCGCCAAAGAAGTATACATCAGCTGGCATCCCAAATTCGCCTGGCAGTATGGGCTTTTCAGCCGCCCAGCCAGAGACAAAAAAAGGATAGTCACTGAGAAGTACACAGCCAGCCTGAATTTTAACCGTATTGCAATATTCGGGAGTTAACCTTGGCCTTAAGTTGCACCTCCAGCAGCAGCCAAGCCAGCCGTGTCTTTGGGCGCTGCGGCTAAGGCGAAAAAGCCGGAAATTCCTCGTATACTGAGGGCATGCCAGCCAAAGTGACTCTCATCAAAATTGACAATCCCCTGCTGCTTCCTGAGCCTGCTCAGGAAGAACTTGACGGGCATATGCGACTGCGTGATCCGCGTCTTTATGTTAATCGTGAGCTGAGCCAGCTGGAATTCATCCAGCGGGTGCTGATGCAGACTGTGGATGAGCAGGTTCCGCTGCTCGAGCGCCTGCGTTTTTTGTGCATTACCTGCCTGCTGGTCGATGAATTTTTTGAAGTGCGGGTGGCCTCGCTGAAGCAGCGCATACAACACGGTGCTGCGATGCCGGAAGCGGATGGCCTGACGCCTTCTGCAACCTTGCAATCGATACGCCAGCGGGTTTTGCAACTGGTTAAGGAGCAGTACCGCATTCTGCATGAAGTGCTCACGCCAGCACTGGCAGAAGAAAACATTCGTTTTCTCGGTGTCAATGACTGGACCGGCAGGCAGCGTGACTGGCTGCGCCGGCATTTCCGCCATGAATTGATGCCGGTACTGAGCCCTTTGGGATTGGATCCGGTGCATCCCTTCCCGCGCATACTCAGTAAAAGCCTGAACCTGGCAGTTGAGTTACGTGGCAAAGATGCCTTTGGTCGTGATGCCAGCATGGCTTTGTTACGTGCCCCGCGATCTTTGTCAAGGGTGATCCATATCCCGGCTTCTTACAGCCGGGGGCCGCATGATTTTGTTCTGCTAGGAACAGTATTGCAGGCATTCGCAGCCGACCTTTTTCCCGGCATGGAGATACTGGGCAGCCACCAGTTCCGGGTGACGCGCGATTCCGAACTGCTGGTGGATGAAGATGAAGTCGAAAACCTGGCCAAAGCTCTGCAGGGTGAGCTGGTTGAACGTGGCTATGCTGCTGCAGTGCGCATGGAAACCACTTCCAATTGCCCCCAGGCCTTGGAGAAATTCCTCGCCAGCCAGTTTGACCTGGATGCTGAAGATACCTACTACTACAACGGCCCGGTGAATCTGAACCGCATGTCTGAAGCCATTACACTGATTGACCGGCCAGACCTGAAGTATCCGGTTTTCAAACCGGTGGTTAAAAGCTATCTTGCTGGTGATCCTGACTACTTTGCCGTGCTGCGGCGTCGCGACATATTGCTGCATCATCCTTATGAAAGTTTCCAGCCAGTGCTGGGCCTGTTGCGCCAGGCCAGTCGTGATCCCAAGGTGCTGGCCATCAGTCAGACCCTCTACCGCACCGGCATTGACTCGCAAATTGTCAACTTGCTGGTCGAGGCGGCACGTAACGGCAAAGATGTAACGGTAGTGGTTGAACTGCGCGCACGCTTTGATGAAGAGGCAAATATCAACCTGGCTTCGCGTTTGCAGCGTGCCGGTGTGCAGGTGGTTTATGGCGTGGTGGGGCGCAAGACCCACGCCAAGATGCTGATGATCGTGCGCCGTGAGCCGCGGCAACTGCGCAAGTACGTGCATGTGGGCACCGGCAACTACCACTCGGGTACCGCTACCCTTTATACCGAT
>JANOGQ010000537.1:0-7338 GCA_031406105.1 Lysobacterales bacterium
GTCAGCTACGCCCGAATCCAGTCGCCACTGCGGCAACTGCACCGCCTGTTGTGACGGTTGGCTGGTGACCGAGATTGAGGGCAAGAAGGTTTTTCCAGGTCATCCCTGTCACCACAGCACACCCAAGGGTTGTGCCATCTATGCCACCCGGCCAAAACACCCATGCCAGGATTTTGTCTGTGGCTGGATACGCTGGCATAGCCCCCTGCCCTCCTGGATGCGTCCCGACCAATGCGGCGCCATCGTGATTCTCTGGTTCGACTGGCAGGGTCAGAAGGTGATCAACGCCGTCCCGGTGGGTGAGAAAATTCCTGAGCACACTTTGAACTGGCTCAAAGACTATGCGCAGAAGAATGGGCGGCCGCTAATGTTTACTGAACGGATGTTTAAAGACGGCAAAATTGTCGGGATTCACTGCATGGGTTATGGTCCGCGGAGCTTCATCGAGAAGGTTGAGAAAATCAAGCTGGCAAGTGAACGAGCCGAACTGCAAAACATGTTCAGTGGCCTGCAGGATTAATGCTGTGGCCGCGTAGCCACGATGGTATACATTTCATGCCAGTGACCAAAAGCCTGCTGGCGGTGAAAGCTCACGCGGGTTTCGGTGAAGCCCAGCACTTCGAGGAATTGAGTAAAAAAGCGCGGTGTAAAACGCCACCAAGTGTCCCAGGCATTATTGCCCATGGTGGGAACCAGCGAACATATGGGCCCCTCTCCCAGTTCTGGTAAGTACATTTCGGTGATGATGATACTGCCGGTCACCAGGCGAGTGCAGCTCTCCAAAATGCTGACCGGCGAGCGGGTATGCAGCAACACCGCTGACAGCAGGGCCACGTCGAACTGTCCCAGCTCTGCTGGCAGATTTTCCGATGAGCCGTAGTGTACTTTGGCTTTGGACTGGAATTGTTGATGGCAATACCAGAAGCCCTTGCGGATGCCCCCAATGTGCTCGAAGAACTGCTCTTCCGCCTTTGTCCAGGTATTTTCCTGGCGACGTGCCAGGCCGAGGGATTCATACGGCACCGCGTTCCAGAAACTGCGGTCCATGGGCAACTCAACCGCTACCACTTCGCTGGCGGTTTTCTCCATCTCAAAAGTCAGAAAACCGGTAGCGGGGCCAATTTCCAGCACCCGTTGGCCGGTGAAATCATAGTGACCGACGTATTCCGCGACACCAGCACGCAAATCCCACTGCCCTTCCACCAGGCCATGACCCGGAATATCCGTGGTGTGATAGAAGTTGCATTCGGCGGCGGAGGCTACCGACCAGGCTTGTTCGTATAAAGGGGGCATAGACGGATCTCTTTTGCAGTTTTGATCTGTAAAAGAGACCGAGTCTATACCAATTTTTTGGCCAAGGGCTCTGGGAAAAAATCTGCAGTCAGTGGGTGGGGTCAGAGTAAAGTGCCAGAGTAAAGCTTACTGTGATCCCCATAAGCTATGAGTTTTACTCTGGCACTTTACTCTGACCCCATGTCTTCCATGTCTTCCCACCCATACAGGAAAGGAAATGTTTTTTCGCTGCATGTCTTTTAAAGCAATTTCCGCTCGGGGGCGCAAATCGACTACACTTTATGCGAGTCAATAAGAACAGTACTTCTTGCATCTCCGGATGCTCGACGTCTACCCGGAGTGAGAGACCATGAAAACGCGCAATACCCGACATTTATTTGGCGTGCTCGCCATTTGCCTGACCACTTTTTTCGCACTGACAGCTCAGGCTGCGCCGGTGAGCTACGCCGCCCAGCTCAAGACCAGCCGCCTGAACCCGGTCACCGATATCCTGATTCTGGAAGCCGACGCCGAAGGCACGGTTCATGGGACGGTGTACCCGGATGACCTGCCCGGCGACGGCTATAGCGTTATCCTGCATGATCCCGCGTACCAACCGGTGCGCTCACTGATCATCGGCCTGACCAACGGCGAAGATGCAGACGGCAACGACAAAATCCAGCTGGTGATGTTCCTCGCCGACGAGTTCGCCGCTGCCAACCAGTCCGTGAACTACAGCACCGCCTTTCCCGGCGCGAAGCACAGTCTGACGATCGATAGCCTGCTGGCCGCCGTAGCAGGCGACGCTGCGCAAATGGCCTGGTTCACCGATACCTTTTTCACGGGACCAGCAGCCGCCGCAGTGTTCGACACCCACGGCTCATTTACGGTGGCTGAGTTCACTGCGCTCGACACCATTGGTGGCGCCATTACTGTCGGCGACTGGACCCTGAACAGTCCATTCACCTATATCCCACCCGGAAGTCCGGGTTCGCATGGCGGAGCTCCAACCGGAGTTCTCGATGAGGGCGCAGTCAGTCCGGGCCCCTTCGACATCGAGTTTTCTTTGGATGACAACGGTATTTTCTCAGTAGACAAGACTGTGCAGAATGACACCAAACTGCCGATGGTGGGCTTCACTCTCGAAGTCGGAACCGGCACGGGCCCAGATTTCGTTGCCAGCGCCAACGCAAGCATTCTGCAGTTTACAAACGAGGGGCTGACAGAGGAAACCACCGGCGCCTTTCCGGTAGTCGACTTTACCTCGACCCTGATTTCCTTCGATGGACTGCTGGCACCGGGTGCTTCCGCGAATTTCGTCTTCTTTGTGCTCACGAACACCAGCAGGGCGCATGAGGTCACTGTCCGCCAGCGCGCCATTTACCAGTCAGAAGAAGACCGCGCGACTTTCCTCGTCACCAAAGACTTCACCGACGGCAACCCGAATGAAGTCGAGGTAAGCATCGACTGCAATACCGGCCTGCTACTGGATCAGAGCAAGGACATTTCCGAAGGCGAGAGCGTGGAATTCGTCGTCACCGAATTTGATGCGGGTGAGCTGAATTGCGAGATCAGCGAAGTAGTCCCGGCCGGTTACTCAGCCACGTATGGCGTAGAAGGGAATCAGGGTGGTTCAGCAGGCGGAATCACCACAGACGACGAAGGCTGCCAGTTCACCGAAGTGGTCGGTGGCGCATTCGCCTGCCAGATCGTGAATACCCCTGATCGGGTGGACATCGTTATAACCAAGGAATGGGTGATCGAAGGCTCCAGCACCACCCAGGATATTGACACCCGCTACCGACTGACTTTGTATTGCGATGCCGAAATCATCGACGGCTACAACGGGGGCTTTGGCACCTTTGACGGACCGGCTGGGCCCGGGCAGATTGGCTGCGGATTTTTCCCGACGGCAAATGCCGACTCGGGAGAGAGCGTTTCCGGTGGTTCGTGGTGCAAGGACTTCTATGGTGACGGCCCCGAGGTTTTCCCCGCAGAGGTCATTCCTGAATATCCGGAGTCCCATTGCGAAGTAGTCGAAATGGCTTATGACAACGCCGTTGAAGTCGACAACGGATGCGGCAATCTGGTATTCAGCGCGGGCCAGGGCGCTTCCTGCACGATCACCAACACCGTGTTCTTCGAAGGCATCCCGACTTTGAACCATTACGGCATGGCGCTGCTCGTGCTCACCATGCTGGGAATCGGCCTCGTCGGCTTCCGTCGTTTCGTTTAAATGTTATTGGCCAGCCCCCGCTCCTGGGGGCTGGCCTGAAGTGATACTGACAGCGCAAGCATGGATACTCGCCACATGACTGCACATCGGGAAGCTGCTGCATGAGTACTCTGGCCATCGGCGTGCTGTTGCTGGCTGGGCTGCATCTCTTTTCCGCTGCGGCGCCGGGCCTGCGGCAGCGGCTGATCGTGATGGTTGGCCCGCTGTGGAAAGGCTTGTTCGCGCTGGCTAATGGGGCCGCGATCTACCTGATGGTGCTCGGCTGGAAAGCGGCAATCCCTTTGCAGGTTTTCGTGCCACCTGCCTGGGCGCCTGGGGTTGGTTCGGCGCTGGCCCTGGCGGGTTTTATCCTGTTCTTTGCGCCCTACCTTCCCAACAATTTCAGGCGCTTGTTACGCCATCCACAGCTGACCGGGCTGCTCTGCTGGTGCCTGGGCCATGCACTGGCCAACGGTGACTCCCGCTCACTGCTGCTGTTTGGTGGCCTGGGCGTATGGGGCCTGCTTGAGATGCTTGCCCTGAACCGGCGCGACGGCGCCTGGCAACGGCCCGCGGCAGCCCCGTTATGGGGCAGCATTGTGTTGGTCGCGGCCGGCACGCTGGTCGGCCTTGTGATCGCCTGGCTGCACCTCAGATGGTTTGGTGTGATGGTCATACCTGGCCCCTGATCCCCACAGCTACAGCTTTCAGGGCAAATCACCGGAGTGGTGCCCAGCGCACAGATTGGCGCAGGGAATGCTGTCAGAAACTGCGGTGTCATTAGCCGAAGTCAACTATCGACTCGGGATGATTCAAAACCGTAGTCAAACTGAAAACTTAATCGTCTATATTAATTTTTCTTGAATCCCTTGGCTCTTTTCAGACCCATATAATCTATTAGAGGATGGTAGCTTGAATAATCAATTGTCCAGAATTCTCCCGGCAGTATCCTTGTTTACCTTGAGCCTGATGGCATGGCCAGCGCAAAATGCCCATGCTGTTTCAACCGATGTTGTCATCAGCCAGGTATATGGCGGTGGTGGTAATGCTGGGGCGACGTATACCCATGATTTTATTGAACTGTTCAATCGGGGCACAAGCTCGGTTTCACTGACGGGTTGGTCTTTGCAGTACGCAAGCGCAACGGGCACCGGAAACTTCGGCTCCTCGACTACTCAACTCACAGAGTTACCCAATGTGTCACTCGCTCCGGGGCAATACCTGCTGGTACAAGAGGCAACCGGTGGCGCTGTCGGTGCCGCGATTCCAACACCCGATTTCATTGATGCCACCCCAATCAGTATGGGTAGCACCGCAGGCAAGGTTGCACTGGTTACCTCGGCCACGGGTCTTGGGTGCAATGGCGGCTCGACAACATGCTCCGCCGCCCAATTGGCTCTTATCAAGGACCTGGTTGGTTACGGTACGGCAAATTTCTTCGAGGGGGCTGCTGCGCCGGCTACCGCAAATGCAACAGCGAGTGTGCGTGCCGCGAATGGCTGCACAGATACAGATAACAACAGCACGGACTTTGCTACGCAGACTCCAACGCCGCGTAACACGAGCACTTCACTGAACCTGTGTGTCGTGGTAGTCGAAAACGCTCCCACCGTATCCAGCACTGTCCCTGCAGATGGCACGGTCGGCGTGTTGGCGGGCGCTAACCTCACGGTGAATTTCTCCGAGCCGGTTAACGTCGCCGGCAGCTGGTATAACATCAGTTGCAACGTCAGCGGCAGCAAAACTGCGGTAGTTTCTGGCGGGCCCAGCAGCTTCAGCCTGAACCCCAACACCGATTTCGAATTCGGCGAATCGTGCACCGTCACCATCTACGCCGCACAAGTGAGCGACCAGGATGCGAGCGATCCACCGGATAATATGGCGGCCAATTTCGTGTTCAGCTTCGATACGCTGGAACTGGTCAGGATCCACGAAGTGCAAGGCGCTGGCGCCAGCAGCCCCATGGCGGGTAACACCGTCCTGATCGAAGGTATCGTGGTGGGTGACTTCCAGGATGGCTTCAGCGGCACCAACGGCGACCTGAATGGCTTCCATGTCCAGGAAGAGGACATCGATGCAGATGCCGACCCTCTGACTTCGGAAGGCATATTCGTTTTCAACGGCAGTTCCCCTGCCGTCAATGTGCAGATCGGCGACCTCGTGCAGGTAATCGGCGCGGTTTCTGAATTCAATGGCATGACGCAAATCACTTCCTTTACCGGTGTGACCGTAGTCAGCAGCGGCAACGCACTGCCAGCGGCTACACAGCTTTCCCTGCCAGTAGCAGCCGTGAGCGACTTTGAAGCCGTTGAAGGCATGTACGTTACCTTCCCGCAGGCGCTAGTCATCGCTGAGTACTTCAACTTCGACCGCTTTAACGAAATCGTGCTGACCTCAGAGCGGCGTCTCACGCCGACGGCCGAATTCCTGCCCGGCAGCGCCGAGGCCACACAAGCCGCAGCTGACTTCCTGCTCGACAAGATCACGCTCGACGATGGAAGGTCGGTCCAGAACCCGGATCCGGCGATTCATCCCGATGGCGGGGTATTCGACCTGAACAACCTGTTCCGGGGCGGAGATACCGTTGCCGACGTGACCGGCGTGATGGATTTCTCCTTCTCCCTGTATCGCGTCCATCCAACGCAGGGTGCGGATTACACCAGCGTCAACCCGCGCTCAGCGGAGCCGGATGAGGTGGGTGGCATCTTCAAGGTGGCTTCGTTCAATGTCCTGAATTATTTCACCACGCTGGACAGCGGCCCTGACATCTGCGGACCAGCGCAAAATCAGGAATGCCGTGGTGCGGATGATGCCAACGAGTTCACCCGCCAGCGCGACAAGATCATCGCTGCCCTGACGGCTATCGATGCAGCTGTCGTCGGTTTGATCGAGATTGAGAATAATGTGAACGACGATGCGGTCATCGACCTGGTCGCTGGCCTGAACGCGGTCAACGGTGCAGGCACCTATGATTATGTCAGCACCGGCACCATCGGTACGGATGCCATAAAGCTGGCATTCATTTACCAGCCTGCCGCAGTTACACCATCGGGTGCTCACGCCATACTTGATTCGTCGGTAGACCCGGATTTCCTCGATACCAAGAATCGCCCTGCGCTGGCGCAAACCTTTGCTGACACTGCCAGTGGTGGCGTGCTCACCGTTGCGGTGAATCACTTCAAGTCGAAAGGTTCCAACTGCAACGACGTATTCGATTTCGATCTGGGCGATGGCGCGGGTAACTGCAACCTGACCCGCACAGCGGCTGCGCAAGCACTGGCTGATTGGCTGGCAACAGACCCGACCGGCAGCGGAGATACCGACGTGCTGATCATCGGCGACCTGAACTCCTACGACAAGGAAGACCCGATTGCGGTATTGGATGCCGCGGCCTACACCGATCTTGCGTTCATCTTTGGCGGTGAGTCTGCATACGGTTATGTGTTCGACGGGCAGATCGGTTACCTGGATTACGCTTTGGCCAGCCCGACTTTGTTCGACCAGGTCAGCGGTGTCACGGATTGGCATATCAATGCCGATGAACCCGATCTGATCGATTACGACACATCGTTCAAGTTACCGGCCCAGGAAGCCATTTATGCTCCCGATCCCTACCGTTCTTCCGACCACGATCCGGTGATTGTCGGGATGGATCTGTTGAACTATGACTTCAGCGGTTTCTTCAAGCCCATCAAGAACCTGCCGGAAGTCAATTCGGCCAAGGCAGGAAACAGAGTGCCGTTGTAATTCAGGCTGGCGTTCGATTTCGGGCTTGATATAATCGTGGACGTTTATCCTATATGGCTGGATTTAGTTTGCGAGTCAGGTTATCCTGCGGCTGTCAGTGATCC
>JANOGQ010000543.1:0-8355 GCA_031406105.1 Lysobacterales bacterium
TTTGCAGCCAAAAAAACCACGATAAGCGGACAGTGGCGAGGGATGTGGTGCTGTAAGCACCAGATGACGCTTTCGATCAATGCCGGCACCTTTCTTGATGGCATGGCTACCCCATAACAGGAAGACCAGACCGTCGCGTTCGGTACTGAGCAGCTGGACAATTCTGTCGGTGAATTGCTCCCAACCTTTCGCTTGATGAGCACCGGCCTGACCGCGCTCCACCGTCAACACCGCATTGAGTAACAGCACGCCTTGCCTGGCCCAATGCTGCAGATTGCCACTGGCCGGGGCTGGCAAGCCCAGGTCCTGTTCAATTTCCTTGAAGATATTCAGCAATGATGGCGGCATGGCGATACCTTCACCTACAGAAAAGCACAGCCCCTGTGCCTGGCCCGGGCCGTGGTAGGGATCCTGCCCCAGGATGACCACCCGAACCTGCTCAAATGGCGTGCAGTCCAGCGCATGGAATATCAGTGATCCCGGCGGATAGATTGCCGCACCCGATTGCTTTCTGGCTTGCAGAAAGGCGCGCAGATCGTGCATGTAGCCCAGCTCGAACTCATCCGCGAGGCGGGTTTTCCAGCTTTCATGCATGCGTATTTCGCGTTTTTCTGTCATCAGTTCCCGCCCGGGTTGCTTGAAATTGTAGCGAGGCACCCAAGATGTCAACCATACTGTGCGCGCGGCACAGCTGCAAAAAAATATAAGCAATTGAGTGATGGAGTGAAATGAGTATTCAAACCGACGTAGTCATTATCGGCGCCGGGCCAGCCGGCTTGTTCCATGTATTCGAACTGGGACTGCTGGGCATCCATGGCCACATTGTCGATACCCTGGTACAGCCGGGCGGCCAGTGTACTGAGCTTTATCCGGACAAACCGATATATGACATTCCAGCGATTCCGGTCTGCAATGCACAGGAATTGGTGGATCGGCTGATGCAGCAGATCAAGCCTTTCAATCCACAGTTTCACCTGGGCCAGATGGTCACCGCCTTGCAGCAACTCGAAAATGGCCGATTCATCCTGGAAACTTCTGCAGGCCTCAGGTTCGATACGGGCTGCGTAGTTCTGGCTGCCGGTCTTGGCGCCTTTCAGCCACGACGCTTGCGGGTGCAGGGCGCCGAAGAATTTGAGCACAGCCATATCCACTATCGCATTACCGATCCGATGCGGATTCACGGCAAAAATATCGCCATTCTGGGCGGTGGGGATTCAGCGCTGGACTGGGCCCTGGAATTACACGGCAAGGCCAGCCACATCACTCTGATACACCGGCGCGAGGAATACCGCGCAGCTCCCGTTTCGGTGCGCAAAATGAAAGAGTTCGCTGCCGGCGATAAGCTGACTGAAATACATGCACAGGTGCGTGGAGTGTTCAGCCAGGAGGGAGAGTTCGGTGGGCTTGAAGTGGAAGATGCCAGCGGCCAGCGTCAGCGAATCAAGGCGGACGAAGTTTATACTTTCTATGGCTTGTCACCCAACCTGGGGCCCATTGCTGATTGGGGCCTGGAACTCGAGAAGCGTCAGATCCGGGTGGACACGGAAAAATTCCAGACCAGCGTCCGCGGTATTTTTGCCGTAGGCGATATCAACGATTATCCTGGCAAGAAGAAACTGATACTCAGCGGCTTCCACGAAGCAGCTCTGGCCGCTTTCGGTGTGCAGCAGCACCTGCATCCGGAACAGAAAGTACGCCTGCAGTACACCACCACCAGCCCCATCATGCACCGGCGCCTGGGTCTCGAGGATTGAATTTTTCTAAATGCCTCAATCAACCTGTAGTGCCGCTTCAATAACCCGGCCATCCTGCTTGAAAATGGTTCCACCTTTCATAACCAAATCAACATTCTGCAAGAGATTTATGTACTTCAGCACATCACCTTTGACGGCAATGATATCGGCAAAACGGCCAGCCACTATGGTGCCCCACTGTTCTTCAACGCCCATGAACTTGGAGGGCCAGTAGGTCGCAGCCTGAATCGTTTCCATGGCCGGCACGCCCATGACGTTGACCCAGACATCCAGCTCATGCCAGGTAGACTGGCAATGAAATTTCATCGGAATGCCACTGTCCGTGCCAATCAACAACACCACGCCTGATTCGCGCAGCTGCTGGAACTTGCGTTGCAGAGTCGGTTTGCGCTTGGGCGTCAGCTGGAAATACAACAGCTGGTCCGGATGAGCGACCGAAGCCTTGATGTCCGCTATGGTGTCGGCCTTGAGCCCGCGTTGCCAGCAAGTATTGTCCAGTGATTCCGGGTTATCCCGCAGCTCCACAAAGTTCCACAGGCCTTCAACCGTCGGTGTCCAGTACATGGGGCTGCCACGTACTACTGCCGAGCCTACTCTTTCCTGCAGTTGATGAATCACATCTTGCGGATACTCCGGCGCACTGGCGAGGCCCGTATGCTCGAAATTATCCACGCCGATTTCCAGCCCGCGGCGAACTTCCGCAGCCGTGTGGGAGTGGGCCACCACCTTCAAGCCACGCTTGTGTGCCTGGTCTACCAGGGCCTGGGATTCCTCCAAAGTCATCTGGTCCTGGTCAATGAGCTTGACCACGTCCACACCGGCATCGGCCAGGATGTCGACCTTTTTGCGTGCATCAGCCGGGCTGTCTATACCCCAGCGATAACTTTCTGTGCCGGGATAGGGCTTGTGTTGCAGGAAAGGACCAGAAACAAACAGACGCGGGCCCGGCAATTGGCCGGAGTTAACGCGGTCACGCACGATTATCGAATCTTCCAGCGACGCTCCCAGGTCACGCGCGGTAGTCACACCTGCCAGCAGTAACTGCACCGCTGATGCAGGCATGATTTCATCCACCATGCGGTCCTTGTAGTGGGGATGCCAGTGGCTGTAGTCGGAATGGCCGTTGATATCCAGGTGCACATGCATATCCCACAATCCCGGCAGCACACTCATGCCCTCAGTGGAAATCACTTCATAGCCCGAAGGAACGGCCAGGGTTTCCAGCGTGCCGACCTGTTCGATTTTGTCGCCATTGACCAGAATGACACTGTCCTGGATGGGCGTTGAACCCAGACCATTGATCAGCGTGCCGCCAACCAGGGCTTTGCGGCCCGAATCCGCCTGAAGTGCAAAACTGCCGCTGCATAACAGCAGTGCCAACAAACCTAAACGTAGTGACATCATGGTTCAGACTCCAATATCTTCATTCCATAAATCGGCATGGCCAGCGATGAACTGCTGCATCAGCTGTATGCATTCCGGCGATTGCAGAACTTCAACCCGCACGCCCCGGTCACGCAACAGGTCTTCTTCACCCATAAAGCTTTGGTTCTCACCGACAACAAGCTCGGGAATGCCATAAAGCAGGATTGCGCCGCTGCACATGGCGCAGGGCGACAAAGTAGTGAACAACTGGCTTTCCTGATAAACCCTGGCCGGCAAACGGCCAGCGTTTTCAAGGGCATCCATTTCACCGTGCAGCACCGTGCTGCCTTGTTGTACGCGGCGATTATGCCCGCGCCCTATGATCTTTCCTGCGTGCACCAGCACCGAGCCAATCGGAATGCCGCCCTCAGCCAGTCCCTGGCGCGCTTCTGCGATAGCCGCCTGCATGAAATGATCATTTTCTGCTGTCATCATATTACTCATGGTTACATTTTTCGCCGAAGGATGTAACCTGAGCGCTGCAACAGCAAGCGCAAAAAACTATGAGGCATGCATGAGTACACTCCTGATCAGGAACGGCCGCGTGATTACCGCAGTTGACGACTACCTGGCCGACGTGTTCATCGACGATGAAACCGTGGCAGTGATCGGTCGCAAGCTGGAGTTGCAAGCCGACGAGGTCATTGACGCTGCTGGCCGCTACCTGTTCCCGGGTGGGGTAGACCCGCACACCCATCTGGACATGCCATTTGGCGGCACGACCTCGGCCGACGATTTCGAAACCGGCACCCGCGCTGCAGCCCATGGCGGCACCACTACGCTGATCGACTTCGCTATCCAGCAAAAGGGCGAGTCCACTCTGGCGGCCCTGGACACCTGGCATGCCAAGGCCGAGGGCAAGACCGCCGTGGATTACGGCTTCCATATGATCATCACCGACATGGAAGACCAGCGCCTGCACGAGATGCGCAGCCTGGCTGACGAGGGAGTCACATCCTACAAGCTGTTCATGGCTTATCCGGGCGTGCTGTACGTGGATGACGGCACCATATTCCGCGCCATGCGCAAGGCCGGCGAGGACGGCACCGTGATATGCATGCACGCCGAGAACGGTATTGTTATCGACGAAATCGTCAAGCGTGCACTGAGTGAGGGCAAGACGGCGCCGAAATACCACGCACTTACCCGTCCCACCCGCATGGAAGCCGAGGGGGTGCACCGCGCAGTGTCCATCGCCGAGGTTGCCCGGGTGCCAGTTTACATCGTCCACCTCAGCTCGGCCGCTGCATTAGAGCAAGTTACGCTGGCCCGCAACCGCGGTGTGGCGGTGTTCGCCGAGACCTGCCCGCAATACCTGTTCCTGGACGAGTCCTATTATGACCAGGAAGGCTTCGAGGGTGCCAAATACGTCATGACGCCCGCTTTGCGTGAGCGCTGGAACCAGGAAGAACTGTGGCGCGGCCTGCGCTTCGGTGACCTGCAGTCCATTGCTACCGACCATTGCCCCTTCTGCTTTAAAGAGCAGAAGGAAATGGGCATCGGGAATTTCTCGAAAATACCCAATGGTGCCCCCGGTGTGGAAAACCGCATGGCCCTGGTATTCAATGGCGGCGTGGTCGGGGGGCGTATCTCGCTGAACAAGTTTGTCGAACTCACTTCGACCTCCGCAGCAAAGACCTTTGGCCTGTTTCCAAAAAAGGGCACGATTGCGGTTGGTTCGGATGCAGATATTGTGGTCTTCAATCCGGATCGCACCGAAACCATCAGCGTACGGAACCCCTGCACCCACCACATGCGGGTGGACTACAACACCTACGAGGGGATGAGCGTGACCGGCTTCCCGGAAACCGTCATTTCCCGCGGCCGTGTGATCGTGCGTGATTGCGAGTACGTTGGCCGCAAGGGCCAGGGTCAGTATCTGAAGCGCGGGCTGTACGGCGGCATGCCCTTATAGTAATTGGCTCTGAATCATTCATCCATGAATGCTCAGAGCATGCCCAACAAAAAATGTGCCCAAAAATAGCACTTTGTTGTTGGGCTTCATTTTCAATGATCTACAATCATTGGAAAAGTCGGCGCATCCGTGTGCCGAGGAAACTCTGAATTGATCAGAGTTCCTTCGAATATCGCAATGGGAAAAAAACTATGAGCCGCAGCGTGAAAGTCGCCATTATCCAGATGGCCAATAAACTGGATACCTCAGCCAGTTGTGAAGATCATCGTCAGGCCATGCTGGCGGCACACCAGCCCTATATCAAATCCGCGGGCTCGCAAGGTGTGCAAATACTCTGCTTCCAGGAAATTTTCACCGGGCCCTATTTTTGCCCTTCTCAGGATCCCAAGTGGTACGCCGCTGCTGAAGCCATTCCGGATGGCCCGACAACCCGGCTGATGCAGGAATACGCCCGCCAGTACTCGATGGTCATCATTGTACCTATCTATGAAGAACATATGACCGGTGTGTATTACAACACTGCTGCCGTTATTGATGCCGATGGCACTTATCTGGGCAAGTACCGCAAAAACCACATCCCGCAAGTTGCCGGTTTCTGGGAGAAGTACTTTTTCAAACCCGGCAACCTCGGCTATCCGGTGTTCAATACAGCCTATGGCAAGGTTGGAGTCTATATCTGCTATGACAGGCATTTTCCCGACGGTGCGCGATGCCTGGGGCTCAATGGCGCCGAAATTGTTTTCAATCCTTCAGCAACGGTGGCGGGGCTTTCGCAGTACCTGTGGGAGCTGGAGCAACCGGCACATGCCGTGGCTAACGGCTATTTTGTCGCAGCCATCAATCGTGTAGGCACTGAGGCGCCGTGGAATATAGGCGAATTCTACGGCTCGTCGTATATCGTCGATCCGCGCGGTAAGATCATCGCCCAGGCATCTGCAGACAAGGATGAAATGGTGGTGGCCGAAATCGATCTGGATCAGGTGCGCGAGGTGCGCAATAACTGGCAATTTTTCCGCGATCGTCGGCCGGAAACTTATGGCCAGCTGACCGAATTGTGACAGCATGTCTCACGGCCTGTGTGACGGCATGAATACGGCATGAATACGGCATGAGTACGGCATGAGTACGGCAGGCGAACTGCGGGTGGATCCTGCACTGAGCAACCGGGATATAGCCCCGGTTGCTGCCTCCGAACGCAACTGGAAAGCCGTCAGTTTTTTCTCCCTTTGGGTGGGCATGGCAGTGAACATTCCCAGCTACATGATTGCCGCATCCTTGATCGACGGCGG
Organism: Lysobacterales bacterium; assembly: GCA_031406105.1. Lineage (GTDB taxonomy): Bacteria > Pseudomonadota > Gammaproteobacteria > Xanthomonadales > SZUA-36 > JAWXBM01. The sequence goes on from JANOGQ010000543.1 coordinate 6,384, forward strand.
CATGAGCTGGCAGCAGGCCATGTGGACGGTATTGCTGGGCAACCTGATTGTGCTGGTGCCAATGGCACTATCGGGCCACGCCGGCACCAAATACGGTATTCCCTTCCCTGCCTTTGCCCGTGCCAGCTTTGGTATACAGGGTGCGCATATACCGGCCATGCTGCGCGCCATCGTGGCCTGCGGCTGGTTTGGCATCCAGACCTGGATCGGTGGCGCAGCGATTTACACCATCATCCTGATCCTGTTTCCGGGCGTGGCCGATGCCCCCACCATGATGCCAGCCTGGGTGGGTGTTAGCCTGGTGCAGTTCAGCTGTTTTATGCTGTTCTGGGTGATGAACATCTGGCTGATCTGGAAAGGCATAGAATCCATCCGCGTACTGGAACACATTGCGGCGCCCTTCCTGTTGATCTGTGGATTGGCCTTACTGGCCTGGGCCTATCAGCAAGCTGATGGTTTCGGCCCTATGCTGACCTCCACATCGCGGCTGGATAGTGCAGGTTTCTGGGCGCTGTTCTGGCCCAGCCTGACCGCGATGGTGGGATTCTGGGCCACATTGACGCTGAATATCTCCGATTTCACTCGTTACGCCTCCAGCCAGCGCGCTCAGGTGCTCGGCCAGTTATCCGGCCTGCCCACTACCATGACCCTGTTTGCCTTTATCGGCGTGGCGGTTACCAGTGCAACCATCGTAATTTTCGGGGAGGCCATCTGGGATCCCGTATTGCTGGTCCAGCGCTTTGATTCACCCCTCATCGTGTTCTTTTCAATGTTCGCCGTGGTCATCGCCACCATCACCACTAACGTGGCAGCCAATGTGGTGGGCCCGGCCAATGCTTTTGCCAACCTCGCTCCGTCCAGAATCGACTTCAAGCGCGGCGGATATATTACCGGGGTGATCGGCATCCTGATGATGCCGTGGAAACTGCTGGCCGATCCGGGTGGTTATGTTTTTACCTGGCTGATCGGCTATTCGGCGCTGCTGGGTCCGGTGATCGGCATCATCCTCACGGACTATTTCATCATCCGCAGAACCGAACTGGACATCACTGATCTGTATCGCCGTGATGGCCGTTACGCCGGTGTGAACGGCAGAGCCATTAGCGCCTTGCTGTTGGGTGTGATCCCCAACCTGCCCGGCTTCCTGCACCAGGTCGGCCTGGTCCAATCGACCGGTTTTGTGGTGGGCCTGTACAACTATGCCTGGTTTAGTGGCCTGGCCATTGCTGCCATCGTCTACTGGTTGCTGATGCGCAATCAGGCCAGCGGGGGAGTGCAGGCGTGAACAAGCCCGGACACACGAGCCGCGATGTACTGGCAGGCCGCTTGAGCCGGGAACAATTGGCGAAGAATTTCAGCGACCTGCACCCGCCACTGAATGGCATGCAGGCCGCCGTGGAATCAGCCCGCTGCCTGTTCTGTTTTGATGCACCCTGCACCGAAGCCTGCCCTACCGGTATCGATATTCCCGGATTTATCCGCAAAATTTCCAGTGGCAACATCGGTGGCGCAGCCATCACCATCCTGTCTGAAAACATCATGGGCGGCACCTGCGCCCGGGTCTGTCCGGTGGAAGAACTGTGTGAACAGGTCTGCGTCAAAAATACCGCCGAATCGAAACCCGTTAGCATCGGCAAATTGCAACGCTTTGCCACCGATCACCTGTTTGCGGCAGGTAGCCAGGCTTTCCAGCGCGCGGCCGACACGGGCAGGAAAGTAGCTGTGGTCGGAGCAGGCCCTGCCGGTCTGTCTTGTGCGCACCGTCTGGCACTGCTGGGCCATCAGGTCAGTGTGTTTGAAGCCCGCAGCAAAGCCGGTGGCCTGAATGAATACGGTATCGCCGCCTACAAGATGGTAGATGAACAGGCTGCAAAAGAAGTTGCGTTTATCCTGACTGTCGGTGGCATAAGTCTGCACACCGGCAAATCCCTGGGCCTGGATTTCAGCCTGGCCAGCCTGCGGCGTGAATTTG
>JANOGQ010000563.1:0-1804 GCA_031406105.1 Lysobacterales bacterium
GGGGGTCGAAAAAACCGATGGTTACATCTGGTTCGCTTTGCCGTTGATCATCACGATAGTGACCCTGGTACTGCTTGGGCGTGGCGCCAATGCGGCTGTGGAGAGCTCAAGCCGCCTTTGATTCGCTTCAGCAATTGATCCTGCGTTGACTGGCTTCATTGGAAATTAGTCGCGAGCAACCCCCGCTCCCGCATGTAGGAGGCAGCCTTGCTGCCGACACAGGCATTCCAGTCGCGAACAACGCTCGCTCCCACAACACTGCTACTTCTTGTGGGAGGCAGCCTCTCTGCCGACTTTCAGGTTTCAGCGTTTCTACGATTGCTTGAGCCGATGACGACGACGGTATCGAACCAGGAAAAACGGGAAGCCCAGAACGTAAACCCAGACCATGGGATTCGCCAAAGCTTTGGCCAGCCCTGACAGGATATCGTCCGGACTGACGTAGACTTTGGTTTCCATGGAGTGACTCGGGTCTGAATGCACGATCAAATGATCTTTCTTATATTCGAAACTGCCAAATACAAAGTCAATGTCGGCGAGTTTGCTCCTGACTTTCATGGTGTTTTCCTGTCAGCTCAGCTCTTGCGCAAACGACCGGTCGCCTGGGCATAATCAATGCGCTTCTGCAGCAATTTGGAGATGTCTTCAGGTGCGTAACCAGCCGGTGGTGTGAATTGTCCACGGGCATAAAGGTCGTCAAATACTTCCTTGCAGATACCGACTTTTTCCGACAGTGTTTTCGGTGGATTTCCGCTGGGGAAGCGGTTCGGCGGATAGATAGACTTTTCATAAATCTGCCGGAAACCTTCAGTGCGCAGATCCACCCAGCAGTTGTGATTGGTGCGGGTGCGGTATTGGCGCAAGGCCTCAATATCGATGGTGCAGGCCAGTACCTGTTCCGCCGGATAAGGCGCTTCGCGCATCAACATTCCGGTGTAATCGATAGCGAAAGAGCGCCCGGGGCAAAAAGCCTTGGGGTAAAACTCATAATTCACTGAGCCCCAGTTCGAGCCCAGCAGGTAGGCCATGTTGTCGTGGGCACGCGTGCGGCGGGTGAACATCCAGAAATCCCAGGGCTCGTTCACGCCTTCTACTTCCTGGATCGCTCCCGGATGGCAGATGATTTCCGCGCCGTTGAAACCCAATGCACGCGAAACTTCGGGTGTGCAGCCGTCGTGACAGGTCATGGTGCCCAGTTTGCCAATTTCGGTATCGAGTACCGGGAACAGGTCCTTGATATCGCCACCGAGCTTTTCGCAATACTCATCAAAAATATCGTGCGGACTGGTGCCCAATCCAATGGACGCTGGGATATGCCACTTGTGGTATTTCAATACTACCTCGCCGGTGGGCCCGACAATGAAGTTGGTGTTGAACCAGCGGTCCGGAAATTCCGGAACATTTTCCATAACACCGCCACCGCAGATGTACATGCCATACTGCTTTGCAATTTCCCCCAGCTGGTCAATTTCCGGGCCGGGGATGGTCACAGCCTTCTTCATTGCATCGGCGATGCCGGTTTCGCCCTTGCCAGGTGTGCCCACGCCTTGCATGAAGTACTCCGGAAGCACGACGAGCCGCACCGGCACTTCCCAGAAATACCCCACACCGAAGTGGATCAAGTTCTTGACGCGGTCCAGGTTCTGCTGGATGCCCGCGCGGTCGCTGACTACGGTGACTTCGGGCTGGATTATCAGCGCGGTATACGGATCTATGCGGCTCTGTTTCATTTTGTTTTCCTGAGCAAAAGTTACCTTAATGGGGTCGATTTTTTATGGGGTGTGGGCCCAGTTTACCAGGAGGT
>JANOGQ010000578.1:0-1646 GCA_031406105.1 Lysobacterales bacterium
GGCCAACCCGTTGTCAGCTGCAGTTAGCCGTTTTTTATCCGGGTAAGCCAGTTTGCTGCTGATCACTGCCGGGTCTTCGATACTGGCAATGATCCTGACATCACCACCGCACTTATCGCCAGTCTGGATATCAATATTAAATACACGCTTCAGGCGTTTTGCCCAGAGTCTGCCCCGGACTTCATCCGGGGTTATTGCCAGGGATGGCATGTATGCCGGTTTTGCAGGAGCAAAAACCGGTTATTGCCAGGGATGGCATGTATGTCGGTTTTGCAGGAGCAAAAACCGGCCATTGAAGTCTGTTTCTCAGCTGGAGTTTGGCTGGCCGCAGCAGCTGGGTGGCGCTCTTTATGCTTGCCCCGCCTCGCTGGTGTAATCAGCGCTTGGAAATTGCTGTTGGGGGCAAATACGCCGTGAAAGCGGGCTGGGTTAACTCAGGGCTTAGGCACCAGTGAAACCAGATCGCGCTGCTGGATCCCGGCATCAAGATTCTGTTTATGTCCGGTTACACGAAGAGTGTGATTGACGATGGCGGCATCCTGCCAGAGGGCGTCAATTTCCTGCCAAAACCGTTCACACCTGATGCACTAACGACGAACGTGCGTAAGATTCTGGATCGGGGCAAATAATGAGACTGCTGATTTCAACCAGCGGGACGGGGGCACGAATTCCGCCGTTGGGACGCCCTGGTGCTCACTTTTCGGAGCGGGAATGTTCGCGATCCAGCAATGCCCGTTTACGCGCAACACCCCAGCGATAACCCGACAGGTCGCCATCACTGCGAATCACCCGGTGGCAGGGGATAGCCACCGCCAGCTTGTTCGCACCACACGCTTGGGCCACTGCCCGGGTCGCTGCCGGTGCGCCGATCGCTTTTGCTATAGCTGCGTAACTGGCCGTCTGTCCCATTGGTATCCTGCCCAGGGCCTGCCAAACACGTTGTTGGAATGCGGTTCCGCGAATATCCAGTGGCAATTTCAACTCACTGCCAGGCGCATCGATGAAGGCCACCACCCGGGCAATCCAGTCATCGAAATCCGCATCCCCACCAACGAGTTCAGCCCGGGGGAATTGTTCCTGGAACATTTGCAGTAACTCATCAGCCGTGTCGCCGAGCAAAATCGAACACACACCTTTGCCGGTTGTGCCGACCAATACAGTCCCCAGCGAGCACTCTCCCAGCGCGAACCGGATAGTTTCACCCGTACCGCCGGCACGGCGTTTGCCAGGTGTCATCCCCAGGACTGCTCGTGATGTCGCATAGAACCGTCCGCTGGAATTGAACCCTGCGCCGTAGATTACTTCCGTAACCGTGCCTTTCGACTTAAGGCCATCCCGCACTTTCTTGTCCCGCTGCGCGGTCGCATACGCCTTGGGCGTTAGCCCGGCGATTTTCCTGAAGATGCGATGAAAATGATGCTTGCTCAGGCCCACCGTCGCGGCCAACTCATCCAGGCTTGGCGCTTGATCCGCGGATTCAATCAAACGGCAGGCCTGGACCACGACGGCTGCATAGCGCTCGTCTGCTGACACATCTTCCGGGCGACAGCGCATGCAGGCCCGAAATCCGGCCGCAACCGCCGCGGCACTGGTATGAAAGAACACGACGTTTTCTCTGCGGGCTGCGCGCGAGGGGCATGACGGGC
>JANOGQ010000588.1:0-3053 GCA_031406105.1 Lysobacterales bacterium
TGGGACCACTGGCTCCCTCGGGGGTGACCCAGTTGATTACCTGGTAAGGGTCTTTGATGTCGCAAGTCTTGCAATGCACGCAGTTGGCAGAATTGATCTGCAAGCGTTTGCCATCGGAATCCTCGACCATCTCGTAAACCGCCGCCGGGCAAAACCGGGTACATGGGTTGTTGTATTCTTCCACACAAAGTGTAGTACAGACCTGCGGGTCGATGATCTGTAAATGTACCGGCTGGTCTTCATCGTGTTCGGTTGCTGCAAAATACACCGATGCCAGGCGATCGCGCGGGGCCAGATCACGTGTGATCCAATGGCGGTCAGGCGCCGTATAATCCGCCACTTTTGTAATGGCCGTGTGATCGGCATGCAAGGCCAGCGTGGTGGGCAGTTTACCGGCAGTAATAGTCTCGATAGCCGCCCGCAAAAATCCGCGCCACAAACCCTTGTAAAAGGCCGGGCGGATATTTCTGACTTTGTGCAGTTCGCTGACTATGGGCGATGCGCGCAATTTCCGGTCAAATCCCACTGCGCTGGAAGTCTCGGCAATGTGCTCGGCTGCCAGCATGCCAGACCGCAAGGCCTGGTGCGTGCCCTTTACTTTGGGAACATTCAAAAGACCGGCCGCATCTCCGATCAACAATGCGCCCGGCATTTCGGTTTGCGGTAAAGCCTGGTAACCACCTTCAACGATGGCTCGTGCTCCGGAGGATAGTATTTCACCACCGTCCAGCAGTTCACGCACCATGGGATGGTGTTTCAATTGCTGGAACGCTTCGAAGGGGCTGAATTCCGGGTCGGTGTAATCAAGGCCGACCACAAAGCCCAGGGCAATGCGGTCCTTGTCGAGGTGATAGATAAAGCTGCCACCATAAATGGATGAGTCCAGTGGCCACCCCAGGGTATGTTGCACCAGGCCAGCCTGGGCTTTGCCGGGCTGCACACGCCACAGTTCTTTCATGCCAATGCCATAAGTCTGCGGGCTGGAATGCTTGTCAAGTGCGAACCGCGCAATCAGTTGCTTACTCAAATGACCACGACAGCCCTCCGCCAACACCGTTACCGGTGCGCGGATTTCGATTCCCTGCACATAGCTGTCCTTTTGCTGGCCTGCCCGGTCGACACCCATGTCACCGATAGTGACACCGGCCACACTGCCATCATCCGCATAACAGATGCCAGCAGCTGCATAGCCAGGGAATACATCAACACCCAGGGCTTCGGCCTGTGGCGCCAGCCAGGCGCAGAGTGCGCCCAGGGAAACAATAAAATTCCCGTGGTTGTTCTGTTGCGGCGGTGTGGGCAAACGCTGGCGACCTTTTTCGGTCAAATACCACAACTGATCTTTCTGGACCGGCACACAAACAGGCGGCGGCCGCTCACGCCAGCCGGGCAGCAGCCTATCGAGTGGCTGCGGCTCTATGACGGCTCCGGAAAGGATATGAGCACCCACTTCAGCGGCTTTTTCAATCACTGCCACCGACAAATCCGGCTTGAGTTGTTTCAGTCGTATCGCACATGCCAGGCCCGCAGGTCCGGCGCCTACAATAATGACCCCATACTCCATGACTTCGCGTTCAGACATGCAAGGGCTCCGCAAACTGTTTCAAACCCAACAAACCTCACATTGTATCGTTATTGATGGAGTGAGTCACAGGCCAAAACACCGCTTTCTCTGAGCTGTTCGGGTGGCAACAGCGTGAGGGCATCACTGGATTTCCGGGTCAAATAAATCAGTTCAGATCGGAGTGAATAGCGGCCAGGAAAGACTCAGTCCGTGTTGAGCAGGTGCTCCAGGGTTTGCAGTACAACGCCAATGGATGCCAGGAATTCCTGGTAGCGTGCTTCGTCCCGGTCATCAAATGGCTTGCCATCCTTGCGATTCAAGAGCTGTGCCACAGCAAAAACCTTGCCATCCAGATTTTTCACTGGCAGGCAGAGAATACTGCGGGTATGAAAGCCCAGTTTTTTATCAATTTCAGGGTTGAAGCGGGAGTCCTCGTAGGCGTCATCCACCCTGATGGATTCTCCGCTGGCAGCGACGGCGCCCGCAATACCAGAACCTATCGGAATACGGATTTCCTTATCCGGAAGATCTTCGGTGATACGCAGCCACAGAGTTCTGGTTTTGCTGTCCACGATGAACAATGAAGAACGATCTGCATTCAGCATTTGCCCCAGTTTACGGGTGAAAGCGAACAAGTCCTGCTCCAGTAAACTCTGGAAAGCGGCGTCATTCGACAAGGCTGTAGCGCGCAAAAAATGCTGTGACTCCTGTGTCATCTTGCCCAGCAGTTGCCGGAACTGCTGTTCGTTCAGGTCATCAACCATCTCCGCGGTCGGTTTCTTGTTGCGCTGGCCAGCCAGGGTTCCCATCATCAGTTCATTATTGGCGATCACAGACTCGGTAAAAGTGGTTAGCTGACCGTCTTCCAGATGAACGATGCGGTCTGCTATATCAAGGATGCGATTGTCATGAGTTACCAGCAGAATGGTTGTGCCGTGCTCCTTGGCAAGGACCTTCATCCGATCCACCACTTCCCGGCCGGATTCCTTGTCCAGCGATGCGGTGGGCTCATCTGCCAGCAGGATTGACGGTTGTGAAACCAATGCCCGGGCGATAGCGACACGTTGCCTCTGACCACCGGAAAGTTGCTCTGGTTTGTAGTGCAGGCGTTCGGAAAGGCCAACTGCATTCAGCATTTCCGTAGCCCGCTTGAGCAACTTTCCGCCACCCTGTCGTTGTCCTGCCCTCAAGCCCAGTTCCACATTCTGCAAAGCAGACAAGGCACTCAACAAATTGTGTTGCTGAAAAATAAAGCCGATTTTTCGCCGAACTTTTTCCAAAGTGGCGGCGCGTGCCTGACGTAATTCCTCACCTAAAACCTGCACGCTGCCTTCCTGGGCAGATCGTAAGGCGCCCACCAGGGTCAGCAGGGTGGTTTTACCAGAGCCGGAAGGGCCAGTAACGATAACGATCTCTCCTGCCGGTATGTCGGTGGACACATCGAACAGGATTTGCTTTCGCAGATTGCCCTTGCCGAAGTAGTGATTCA
>JANOGQ010000590.1:0-12490 GCA_031406105.1 Lysobacterales bacterium
CTCATGAAGGTCTGGAAAATGGTGAAGAGGATGCTGGCGTTCTTGGGGACTTTGCCTTTCTTGCGGATGTCTGCCGGTTTAACCCTTGCCAGTGAACCTGGGTGTCTATCCTCAAAGGCGGAAAAGGCGTTGTACGCCTGGTCGGCCAGGATATTGCGATCCGCCAGGAACAGGATGCGTGGCCTGCGGGAGGGCTCACCGCCCAGGCTCCAACGGCTGTGGAACAGTTTCCAGGCGAGTTGGAAGGCGATAAAGGTTTTGCCGGTGCCGGTTGCCAGAGTCAGCAGGATGCGGTTCTTGCCAGCGCTGATCGCAGTGAGTGCCGCCTCGATCGCGTTGTGCTGGTAGTACCGTGCTTCCCAAGAGCCGCTCCTATCCTCAAACGGAATCTCTGAGAAACGGTCGCGCCATTCATTCACTTCGCTGAATGCGCGACTCCAGAGTACTTCGGGCCTGGGGAACTGCAGGACATATCCTTCCGTCCCCAGGTGCATGTCAATCTCGTAAATCCCCAAGCCATTGGTCGAGTAGGCGAATCGGGTTTGCAGCTTCCTGGAGTAGATCTTGGCTTGAGTGACACCTTCGGTATCGGGCAGATCCCTGCGTTTGGCCTCAATAACCGCCAGCTTCTGATTGCGATAGAACAGGACGTAGTCTGCAACTTCTTGTTGGCCCCGTTTCCCCGCCCCCTGTAGTCGCCCAGGAGCGATCATTTCTCGCCGAACGCGGCTACCCTCAACCACGCCCCATCCCGCGTCCCTGAGGGCGGGATCAATGAGTTCAGCGCGGGTTTCGGCTTCGTTCATCAGAGACTCTCAAACCAGGTCTTGATCCTGAGCGACATCATTTTCCTCCTCTCTTCAAGAAACTCCTTATCCTGACACAGCAAGTCCAGCAAGTTGCGCACCTTGGTAGCGTCCCACACAAAGGGCCGCTGGATTTCTGGAATGGCGATCTCGCCTGACTTCACCCAGGTCAACAACGTTTCAACCGGATGTGGCGTGACTGTGTAGCGTTGAGTTGACATGATGGTGCTTATCCTCTGTCTCGTGATAGATCGGTTTACAGTTTCCCTGGGAAGGTTTCAGATTGATCCATGGCTTATTCAGGCCTCGCTGAGGAGCCTGATTACTTCAGTTGCGTCGTCGAAATGGCCCGTTAGTTCTGGCCTGTCGGTGTAATGATACGAAATGAAACGCGCACCATCTCGCTCCAAGCGGTTAAAGAAATAGCAAGCGTTCTTGGCGGACTGCGGGGACGGCCCTACTTGGATCAATGGGAGAAGTTTCAACGCCTTCCCGGAATCTTTCCTTGACAGGTAAAGACGTTCGACATCCAACCACGTGGCCATAGCGCGAGTCTCCTTGAGGAACTCGCTGTTGCTGCCCATCAATACCGCTACTTCGTTCTCAAACTCTCCGCGACGGGGACGGCAATGGAGGGCGCGAATCATTTGCGTTTCAGCCCATGTGTTCGCGATTGCCTCCCGTAACCTTTGAACCTCAGCAAGGAGCTGTTGATTCCGCAGCTCCGCTTCCTCTTGTCCAACCACTCCCCCGTGGCCACCCCAGTTGTTCCGCATCTTGTTTGTCGCTGAAAAAATGGTAGCCAACTCCTTTCGACCGAGCGCAGTGGGCAGTGAAAGGGAAGCATCAGCAAACATGTCCGCGCAAAGCGCCCGGTCATTCTTGGCGTCCTCCGGCCTTTTCCCATTTTCATTGAGCAGATCTCGCGTCTGTTTGCCGAGATACTCGACTACCAGCTTCCATGTTCCAAAGGTTGCACGGTTGAAGCTCAGAGTCTGCGTCTGCATCTTCTCCGTTAGTTTCAGTCGATGAGGCCCAAACACCGCTTCATTAGAACTGAAAGCGCTCAGCAAGATGACACTGAGGAACTCGGCAGTCCCCTCGAAGAAATGGAGAAGGTGTTCATACTTCGTCTTGAAGTCCTGGCTCGGTGTCGCCTGCCACGCCCGTAGGATTGATGCGAGTGGGAACGGAAGGGTTTCAAACCACTGGCCGAGCGTTTCAGATGCATGTTGATTGATTTGGGCCGCCATCCGCGTTGCAAGACCAGCAATCCTCTCGTGGACTTTTGAGGCCGACCTGGGGTTCGCCCACAACTCAAGTCGTAGCTCGGAAAGCTCATTCTGGAGAGCCATGACCGTATTATGTTCGGCAGTGATGCTCGCTTCGATATCCAGCATTCGCCGTTGCGTTTGGAGGTCTGGAACAAACACGCGGACTTCCTTCAACGATTGCGTATTCAACTTCGGGATATGGCCAGATTTGTTCTGTTCAAGCAGTTCTTTGCCCAACTCGGAGTTTAGAAACTGTGCAACGAAGCGGGGGTTTGAGCGAGCTGGGTCAATGACGACCTGAGCGTAGTTCTGGGCCTTTAATGTCAAATCGTCAAGGGATTCCATGACATTGCTGTTCCCGATTAGTGGGACGAAGATGGCATTTTCCAGTGATTGAAAGGCGAATTTGTCACCGTGTCGGCCCAAATGGATCGCAGTTGCAAGCTCCTCAAGCCTTAGTGAAGGAGCGCCAAAGCGCCGTTCTGCTAGTGCGAACATCTCCGCTGAGCGAATGTGTCCGATACTTCGGAAGGACTTAGGATCAACGAATCGACCAAGTTCCAACGAACCCCCCTCCGTTCCCTGTCGGAAATTTGCGATAACCTGAAGGTTCGTATTTGTGTCAGAGGATAACTGCGCCACAAACATCCGCGTTGATGGCTTTCGGCGGACGACGACCAAGTAGGCGGGAATGTTTGTGTAGGGGGCAAACGTTCCTGATGGCAGTGCGAGCGCCGCTTCCATTCCGAGGCCGAGTTCACTGAAACGATGAAAGACAGACTGCTGCTTGAAGAAGAAGGGTGGAGCAACGACGAACAATCCAATGCCCGAGAAACTCAATCGCGTCGAGGCGGCGACCAGAATCAGATTTCCGAGGTCATCCGCCAGTTCGATTGCATCCCCGGACGGAAGCGTGATCTTCAGGGGAAAATGTGACTTTCTGCCCATTGGCAGCATGCTTGCAAAGACGTCAATCGGTTGAGGCAGTGAGTTGAGCAAATGCAATGGCTCGCCAAGCTGCCAAGCAACCTCGGGGACAAGAACTGTGCCGAGGTCGAATGAGGCTTGGTTTTGGGTGAACGCGAGCGATTGCTCAGGACTGCAAGCTTCACGCAGTGCTTCGACTAAGAAGCCTGCGCCCGCCCACGGGTCACAAATTGTCTTCGGTGAAGTTTCTTTAGCCAAGTCACAGAACACTCCGGCTAACCATTCTGGAACATCCACTTCTCCACCCGCTCGACCAAACCGAGCTGATAAGAAATGCCTCCATGTGTTGAAGTCTTTTGCAGCAAAACGGATTCCCTCCTTCCTAAAATAGTCAGCCAGCCCTTCATGGCCGCTGAATGGCAAATTGTGGAGTTGCTCGAATTTCTGCCAAAGTTCTTTGTTCATAAGGCTCTAAAGTTCTCCGGTGAAGGCCTGGTGCAGCAGCGACTTCTTCAATGCCTCCAGCGCAGCCAGCTTACGCTGATAGATGGAGGCGAGGCGTTGGGTTTCTTCGTGAAGGTCGTCGAGGTTTGCAGCGAGTTGCTTTTGCTTCTTCACGTCGGGAAGCCATACCCTGAACTCGAATAGGTGCTCGCGATTCACCTTCGGCATTCCGGCCCGAGCCGAACCTTGGATTGCGTAATCGGTGAAATGTTTGCTGAGCAATAAATGAAAGAGGTAGTCGCGAGTGACCACGTTCGGAATTGGCGCGAGCGGATACATGTCTGCGCTGCATAGCCCTTTGAAGCCAGGTCGAGCCACCTTCATCAGGTAGGGACGAATCTTGCTGTAGAGCACCATGGATTCGTCAAAAAGAAACTTGCCTGAAATCAGGCCTTCTTCCCGCGCCGTCTTGAGGTCAACGAATACGCCGGTCTTTGATTCGATGTTCCCCGCTCCGACGTGGGTCAAATCGAGGAACTCTATCTTCCGTGGGTCAACGAGCGTTGAAGTAATCGCACAGACTTCATCGAAACGCTTCTCCACCCACCCCTCACCCCGCTGCGTGAAGACAGATTGCAGGTGGCTCTCGAAGATTGCACGGGCGTTTTGGAGATTCTTTTCGGCGTTGGCCTTGGCGGTGGCGAGTCCCTCAAACGCTTCGTCCAGCAGCCCGACGATCCGCTGCTGTTCGGCTAGCGGGGGGAAGGGAAGTTGCAATGACTTCACGAACGGGAGCTTCACGCCTTGAACCGTTGCGCCTGTGCCTTCCGCGATGATTGTGTCTGCCATCGTCTTGAGCCACCAAAACAGAAAACGAATCGACAGAGTCTTTGTATTGCGTGGAATGATGCCACGGAGGTCTTGATTGATGGCCGTGTCTTGACCGAGCAAGCAAACCTTTCCCAAGCCGACGCGAGTTGCGATGACCACATTGCCCGCTGGGATGATGTTGGTTGCGCTACTTTGAACTGCCTCATTCGTGATTTGACATTCCGTTTCCGTGATGACTTCCTGCCGCATGTCACGGACGGTCGCCCAAGGAATCTTACCGGAATAGAAGGCCGGATTGTCTTTCGACGGTGTGCCGCCGCCAACGACATCGCAGAGGTCTCCAAGACTTCGAGTTGGCCACCCCTTCTTCACAGCAGCGCCCTGATCTTCCTCAGCAACTCCGCGCTCTCCACATCCTGCGCGGCGATTTCATCCATGATTTCCGCCGGGCTGCGGTGGGCGATTTCCTCCCCGCCGTTCGGGTTCTTCACGGAAAGGTCGAAGGTGGTTTGGTCAATCGTCCTGGCATCAACGCTCCAGCTTTTGGGCGATTCGGCAAAGGGCGTTTGCAGCTTCACGAACTCGGCGAGGTCGTCGTCATTGAGTGGGTTGGTCTTGCCCAAGTTGCGGCCGGGGTCGAGCTGGTAGAACCAGACTTTTCGGGTCGGTGCGCCTTTTTCAAAAAATAGCACCACCGTTTTGACCCCAGCTCCCAGGAACGTACCGCCTGGAAGGTCTAGGACGGTATGCAGGTTGCAATTCTCCAGAAGTTCCTTGCGAAGACTGGTCGAGGCGTTGTCGGTGTTGGAGAGGAAGGTGTTCTTGATAACGATACCTGCCCTGCCTCCTGCCTTGAGCATCTTGATGAAGTGCTGCAGGAACAGGAAAGCGGTTTCGCCGGTTTTGATCGGGAAATTCTGCTGCACCTCTGCCCGTTCTTTTCCGCCGAACGGGGGATTGGCCAGGATCACATCAAACCGATCCTTGTTCTGGATGTCGCTGACGTTCTCAGTCAGGGTATTGGTATGGATGATGTTGGGTGCTTCGATGCCATGCAGGATCATGTTCATAATGGCAATGACGTAAGCCAGGGACTTCTTCTCTTTGCCGTAGAAGGTCTTCTCCTGCAACGTTTTCAGCTCTTTGGTGCTAAGGTGGGGTTTGTCCCGCATGAGGACGTAGGCTTCGCACAGGAAGCCTGCTGATCCCACCGCACCGTCATACACACGTTCCCCGATCTGCGGCTTGACCGCCTTGACGATGGCGCGAATCAAGGGACGTGGTGTGTAGTATTCGCCACCGTTGCGTCCTGCATTGCCCATGCGCTTGATCTTTTCTTCATACAGCATGGACATTTCATGCTTCTCGTCCTGGGAGCGGAAGCGCAAGGTGTCGATGGTTTCCAGGATGTCGCGCAAACTGTAGCCGCTGCGAATCTTGTTCTTGATCTCGCCAAACACTTCACCGATTTTGTATTCGATGGTGTTCGGGCCCTCGGCTTTCTGCTTGAAGCCCGTGAGATAGGGAAACAGCTTGCGGTCAACGAACTCGATCAGATCATCACCCGTCATGGCATGGTTGTGATCGAAAGAACCGTCAGCCACCTTGGGAGCCGCCCAGTCTCCCCAGCGATAGGGTTTATTGATGATATGACGATAGGGCTTGCCGGTTAGTTGCGCCTCCATGGCCTTGTCTTTCTCAAGGTCATCCAAGTACTTGAGAAACAGCACCCAGGAAGTCTGCTCGGTGTAATCCAGTTCGGTGGTGCATCCTGCTTCCTTCCGCAGGATGTCGTCGATGTTTTTGAAGGCTTGTTCGAACATTCAGTCCCCTTTGTTATTGTCATTCCGCTTTTTACAGCAAAAGGGCCATTGGCCCCTTCGCATTGTAATCAATTCAACGGAGTAATCAGCATTCAGGGCCGAAATAGCAGGATTTATATAAGCACGGTTGCGTCCTTTCGCATGATATGCATTAAAAGCTGATTTCAACACATTTTCTCGCGTGTGCGCACGTCTTGGGGTTCGGTGAAGTAAACCGTAGATTTCTGACAAACAAGTTATCATTCGTGAGTTCGAATATCGGCTATTGAGGAAGCAATCCGATGTCTTATGAAGGTATGAGCTCAATACAACGATTCCTGGCGAAGGCAAATGCCCGCATCGAGTTTAGAAACAAGCCAGTCGCTGTCTGGAAGCGACCCAAAAAGTGTGGTGCCTATGCTCGCTCCACGGGTGAGCCATGTAAGCGCAAAGCGATGGCCAATGGACGCTGTAAGAACCATGGGGGCATGAGCACGGGTCCTAAATCTTCCGAAGGAAAAGCCAGGTCGCTTGCGAATCTGAAACAGTTCCGGGGGCAACCCTGAATTTGGCGCACTTTTGGCGCACTTCCTGGCAAAAAAACACGAAAAAGCGCAATAAATGACAACAAACGAGTTAGCTTAACTTCCTGTTTTTATTGTCGTTGTTTGTTGTGGAGTGTTGGAAAGGCGGCACTCATAATGCTGAGGTCGGTGGTTCGAGTCCACCCATCACCACCATTAATGCTTTATGTCATTGTTTTAAAATACATAATTCGCCTTCAAAAATCTCAATTCCGCTTGATGTGCCATCTGGGTGTGCCAATTTGGAATTGCGAATTTGAATCCTCCATACACTTATAGAAACAAGTACGGTATTTTTTACTTCCGTTTGGTTGTAACGTCGTGTGAGGAACATACCAAATCTGAAATCCGCTTCTCATTGCGAACTAGGGTTGCATCAGAGGCTAGGATTCGATCATATAGGGCATGTCCCCCCGTAATTGAGTAGCTGGAGCCTTTAGAGTCCAATTACGTGAGCAAGGAGATTGGATTCTAGAAACCAGTGCTACTCAAATTACGGGGGACCCCGATCACTTAGCAGGCAGTCCTTTTTGCTGCTGAGTTCGCTAAACAGGATGAAAAAATTAGATATCCTTATTTATCTAAGTAAATTAACAGTAAAACTTAGATAACTGACCTTTTATCTAAGATAATAGTAGACTATCTAAGTTTTCTTAAATACAAAACTTAGATACCCTCTCAAAAGGTTAGATATAAAAATGTCGAAAAAGAGTCAAATCCAAACAGAAAAGAATCGAATCCTGGAAGCACTCGCCGAAGGCAATCGGTACATGACACCGAAAGAAATCATGAAGAGTGCCAAGTTGGATCTGAAGCCTTTCATCATCAGAGACCGGTTAAAGGATCTGATTCAAGAAGAAAAAGTGACGAAGGAAGGTGTCGCCAAGGGCACCAAATACAAAATTGCGAAAGTACATGCAGCAGTAATTCACACCACGCTGCCGACAGTAAAAATGGGAGCTCGTGGCGAAATCACTTTGCCACTTTCTGAACCGGCAAAGAAGGTTCTAGAATATATAGCAGCACCACTTTTAAGCAGAAAGTCCATTGGGTACAAAAGGTCATTCCTGGATGAATACCAGCCGAATATATCCTCCTACCTGACTACAGCAGAACAAGAGGAGCTCAAAAAGCTTGGGCAACTGGAAGGCCAAGCAGAGCCTGGCGGCACTTACACCAATAAAATACTTAATCGACTGCTAATAGATTTGTCTTTCAACTCGAGCCGATTGGAGGGTAATACGTACTCACTGCTGGATACGGAGAGACTCATTCAAGACGGAGCGCCAGCCGCCGGCAAAGACGCCCAGGAAACTCAAATGATTCTTAACCACAAGGGGGCCATTGAGTACCTAGCAGAACAGTCTCATGGGATAGGATTTAACAGATTCACAATTACCAACTTGCACGCTTACCTGTCTGAAAACCTACTAGGTAACCCAGCAGCTGAGGGCCGACTAAGATCCATTCCAGTTGAAATTGCGAAGTCAGCTTACCTGCCAACCGCAATTCCGCAGTTGATTGAGGAATGCTTTGACCACATCCTCAAAAAGGCTGGTGAAATTCAAAACCCCTTTGAACAGGCGCTCTTTATATCAATACACATTCCGTACTTGCAGCCCTTTGAGGATGTTAACAAGCGAGTTTCCAGGTTGGCCGCAAACATTCCCCTTTTCAGACAATACCTTTGTCCTCTGTCTTATACCGATGTCCCGAAAAGGCTCTACATAGAAGGCTTGCTGGGGGTCTATGAGCTGAATGACATCTCTCTGATTAAGGAAGTCTTTATCTGGGCATATCGTCGTTCTGCATCTCGTTACAAAGTCATTCAGGAATCACTAGGCACCCCTGATCCGATGTACCTAAAGCACAGAGACCTGATCAAACAGACAGTGAGGAATTTGGTCGAGAATCGCACTTCTAAATCCGAAGTTTCAGAAAGACTCGATCAACTTCTGGATGGAAGAGTAGAGGTTGAAGAAAAGAGCAACGTTGTAAATTCAATCGAAAAGGAATTGACGAGTCTTCATGAAGGAAACATTGCGCGTTTTAAAATTGGGCTAATTGATTTTCAGGGATGGTGCGCCGGCTGGAAAAATCCGTTCGAAAGATAAGTAAGTAGTCAGGGCTGCTAATTTGCATCCAAAAGTGCACCACTAGCCCCGTAATCTTCCGCTCCAGGTAGAAATGCAGCAACTGGGGTGCTCCTTTGTTCAAGGAGAATATTGCGTACATTCGTCCTTCTGTTAAAGATTTCCCGGGAATGATTCACCAACTTCGTCCCCAGTCGGTACACTGCGCGCCTGGGACCGAATCACTTAATGACCGGGATGGGACCGTGATGGGGCCGTGACGGCGATGATTGGGGATGGTGTTGATTTGCATTCAATATTGACCCCCCAGGACAGATATTTGCACGATGTTTTGACCCACCGAGAAGCAAATTATCTATAGATAGGTCAACTGAATAACCACCTGTTTGACAGTGCAGTTTTCAATGCAAACTGTGGTTTAAATTTCGGCGCAAATCAACAACATGGCATTTCAGGCCATACCCCAGGGCTGGGGTCGGGCAAGATAATCGCTCTGGTGCCATCGTAGGGAGCCGATTTTTCCAAAACCGGCAAACTGCTTGCTTTCGACGCGCTGGCAGCATGGAGATTGCCTACGGACAAGTTGCCCAGGATTACGGCTCGGGAGTTCTGATTCTCAATTCAGTTTCGCCGCAGATTTTCAGGATCTGCAATGTAGTGGTCAACCATTTCCGGACACATGGTTAACACTTAGTCCGGTGCGAAGGGATTAGCACTGGGTTGCTCCTATTCCGCCTTCACACTTCGAACCCTCGTTCCGTGCGTCAACAGGTCCAGCTTTGTTGGGTCAGGAGGCTTGCACATCGGTGCGCTGGGTCATTTGACCTCCTCCCACGCCAATAGCTGGGCTTGTAGCAGAGCAGTTCGTCCAGCTGATGGTCAAAAACCATTGTTAAATGCCCTCAGGGGCTATCCAGGTTGCCCTTGCTCATTATGCGCTTTATGCTATTTCGATCGTGGCAAACAGAAGGATTTTGACAGCATGAACGAAGACACCAGCAAGCAAGAGTTCGACGGTGCCGACTGGCTCGAAGCCGAGCTGCAGGACACACTGGACGAAGACTACGAACTGGAGATGTCCGAGCCGGCGCTGTCACTGGAACTGCGCCGGATATACAACCGCAAGCATCCCGAAACACTTGACCGCATGGTCTACTTCCGTGAGCTGCTGCGGCTGCAGGCGGAGCTGATCAAGCTGCAGGACTGGGTCGTGCATACCGGGGCCAAGATCGTGGTGATCTTCGAAGGCCGCGACGCAGCTGGCAAGGGTAGCGTGATCAAGCGCATTACCCAGCGGCTCAACCCGCGTGTCTGTCGGGTAGTGGCCCTGCAGAAACCCAGTGATCGCGAGCGGACGCAGTGGTATTTCCAGCGCTACGTGCCGCACCTGCCATCAGGCGGCGAAATTGTGCTGTTTGACCGATCCTGGTACAACCGTTCCGGTGTCGAGAAAGTCATGGGTTTCGCCAGCAAGGAAGAGGTCGAGCAATTTTTCCAGGACGTTCCCGAATTCGAGAAAATGCTGGTTCGGTCCGGCATCCGGCTGATCAAGTACTGGTTCTCGATCACCGACGAGGAGCAGCACCTGCGATTCCTGATGCGCGTCCACGACCCGCTGAAGCAGTGGAAGCTGAGCCCGATGGACCTGGAGTCCCGTGTATGCTGGGAGAAATACACTAAGGCCAAGGAAGAGACCTTCCGCCGCACCAATTTTCCGGAATCACCCTGGTACATCGTTTCGGCCAACGACAAGAAGCGGGCCCGGCTCAACTGCATGACTCATCTGCTCGACCAGATACCCTACGAGGATGTAGATCAGGAAAATATCAGCTTGCCCGAGCGCGTCTTCAACGAGCACTATGAACGCGCAGTGCTGCCGCGCGAGCTGTATGTCCCCGAACGGTACTGATTAGTTTGGCCCCAATGGCTGCTGATTTTCCACAGTGCAGCTGCGGGCCACTAAATCGATCACCGCTCTACCGGTCTTATCCGCCTTGTAATTTAAGGAAGCACTGTTTAACTCATCCTTGAATGATCAGAGCAAACAAAACAAAACAAAAAAATGTGATTTTGTTTTAGCTCATTTTCAATGATTTGCATTCATTGGAAATGACAGTAAATCCTCGTGCCGCGGCAACTCTGAATAAATCAGAGTTGTCTCAGGAGAAACTACAACACAAAGAAAAGCCGCCCCGAAGGGCGGCAAGAGCACAGATACTTGTTTGCGACTTTGCTCAGTATTTGAGTGTGTCGATGTTGAACAGCCAGGTCTGGCCGGGCGCGTCATCCACGCCGTCGTTGTCGGTGACAACGTAAACGTTGCCGGCGGACAATAAAAGTTGGACCTTACCGCAGCCAGATGACTCTAAAATGAAGAATTAATGACAAAACTGTCATCAATTTGGCGGCTCCGCAGCGGTACTGCAATGTTTCCGCAACAACGGGAGACACACCGTTACTGGCGCTCCGGATGGTCGATACTGGTCACTTAGTGACCCGATGCGTCACTTCCAGCAAGCCAGCGCCTCACGCACGGACCTGCGGAATTGGGTACCGGTGAGCCGCAAACGGGCTTGCCGTGGGTAATTAGCGGTTTGCCCGGGCTACTGGGCAACTTGGCACGAATCCTGAATTTAAGGATTGTCACAAGGAACGTGCCGGTGGGTTGGACCCAGCGGCTTAATGCCATCCGGCCGCAGGAGATCCGCCCATGATTGCCCAGCTTTCCACCAATTTTCGCATCACTGTCATTGCGCTCAGCGCATTGCTTATTTGTTTCAGTACGCTGGTGTCCGCGCAATCGGACCAGGGACTGGCTTCGCGGCAATTCGGCATCGGCCAACCGCAGACCATCGAAGACCTGCCGCCCGGGCAATTGAAACGCCGCCTCCAGTCCTTGCCGCCGCAAGCCAGCGCCAAAGCACTGAAGTGGTTGCAGAGCATGGAGTTCACCGGTACCGACCTCGATCTGCTGTGGATTGATGATGAGGGTGGTGTGCTTTTCGTAGATACGTTCTTACCCGATCCGGAGCAGGCCGCGCAGGCAGCCGGTGCAGCAGTTGAGGAAGCGCCGGTCGCGACACTGAACGATGCCTTCCTGCTACACAGCCGGCCGGGCGCGCCTAACGTCGTGTTTATCGATTTCGACGGCCACACCTTTTCCAATACCGCCTGGGGCGCTGGCTCTTACGCAGCCAAGCCCTATGACCTGGACGGCAGCGCGACGACATTCAATGCTTCAGAGCGCACCAAGATCGTTGACATCTGGCACCGCGTCGCTGAGGACCTGGCGCCGTTCAATATCGACGTAACCACTGAGGAACCCGCGACATTCGATCGCTACACCGGTCGTCTGCTGATCACCCGCGACGAAACTGTCAGCGGCGGACCCATGCCCAGTGCGGGCGCCGGCGGCGTGGCCTACGTAGGGGTGTTTGGCTTGTCCAATTACCACACCTACTATTCACCTGCACTGGTGTACTACGACAATCTCGGCAGCGGCTTCGAAGCCTATGTGGCTGAAGCGGCTTCGCACGAGTTCGGCCACAATCTCAATCTGTCGCACGACGGCACCACCACCGGTGATCCATACTACGGCGGCCACGGCAGCGGCCTCGTTTCGTGGGCGCCGATCATGGGTGTAGGCTATTACCAGAACGTTACGCAATGGAGCAAAGGTGAGTACGCCAGTGCGAACCAGTTGCAGGACGATCTCACCATCATCCAGGG
>JANOGQ010000596.1:0-2986 GCA_031406105.1 Lysobacterales bacterium
CGCCTATGATCAATATGCTGTTGATGTCGGTGCGTTTGGGCATCAGCGCACTTCCCGCAGAACCGTCACATTGTCTGGCTGGTAGTTCTGTTTTGCGGACTGGATCAAGTCAATAAATTCATCAAACAATCCGGCGATATCCTGTGGCCCCGGGCTGGCTTCCGGATGCCCCTGGAAACCGAAAGCCGGCGCATTCTGCAATCGTATGCCCTGTAAGGTGTTGTCAAACAAAGATCGGTGGGTAGCCTGCACATGGGCTGGCAAGCTAGTCTCATCTACCGCGAAGCCGTGATTCTGGCTGGTGATCATGACTCTGCCACTGGCCAGCTCTTGTACCGGGTGGTTAGCCCCATGATGGCCTAGCTTCATTTTCACGGTGCGTGCACCCACTGCCAGGCCCAGCAACTGGTGCCCCAGACAAATACCAAAAATTGCTATACCGCTTTTCAGCAGCTGGCGAATCGCTGTGATGGCATAGTCACAGGGCTGCGGATCTCCCGGGCCGTTGGACAGGAACACACCATCGGGTTGCAGGGCCAGAACCTCCTCAGCGGACGTAGTTGCTGGCACTACGGTAATGCGGCAGCCGCGATCAGCCAGCATGCGCAGAATATTCCGTTTGATGCCGAAGTCGTAAGCAACCACGTGATAGCGGCCAGAGCTTTTGCCCCATTGCTGCGTGTCCAGGTCCCAGGTGCCTTGATCCCAGTTATAAACTTTGTGACAACTGACCTCTCTGGCCAGGTCCAGGCCTATCATGCCCGGGAATGCACGGGCCAGTTCCAGCGCCGTTTCGGCTGTAGCATCGGGGCCACAGACAATCGCTCCGCTCAGGGCGCCCTGCTCGCGCAGGATTCGGGTCAGTTTGCGGGTATCGATATCAGCGATCGCCACGATGCCCTGGCGCTTCAGGTAATCGGCCAAGGTTTCCTGCATGCGCCAGCTGCTGGCCAGCAGGGGGTAATCGCGCAGGATCAGGCCAGCGGCTTGCACGCCTGCGGATTCATCATCCTCGGGATTGCAGCCGGTATTACCGATGTGGGGATACGTGAGGGTAACGAGTTGGCGCGAATAGGAGGGATCAGAAAGGATTTCCTGGTAGCCCGTCATGGCAGTATTGAAGACCACCTCGCCCGCGGACTGCCCGCTTGCGCCAATGGAGCGGCCACGGAACACAGTGCCGTCCTGTAGCGCAAGTACTGCAAATTCTGCCAAATTCTGATCTCCGGACATAAAAAACGGGAAAGCTTTTGAGGCATTTCCCGCTTAGAAAATAGATTCGCTGGTCGTCATCGGCAACCCGGATTTGACGGATTCCGATGAGGTGGACTCTAAGCGCCCAGATTTTAGCGGAGCAGCTCCGCCCTGTCTAACCGATTATCCCAAATTGCCGGATATTTACACCTGAAGGCTGGCCTAAGGGTTTTGCCTTATCGCAAAATTGTCAAAGCCCGGCCAGCCAATCTTCAGCGCTGTAGCGGCCTGCAGGCTGTGCCACCAGCCAACGGGCGGCCGACAGTGCCCCGCGGGCAAACACCGAGCGATCCAGCGCCGTATGGCCCAGACTCATACTCTCGCCAGCCCATTCGAGGCGGATTTCATGGTGACCAATCACCTCACCTTCGCGCACTGAGGAATATTCAGTCCTGGCCGCGCTGCCGGGCAACCCTGCAGATTCAATCGCCTTACCCAGCAGCAACGCAGTTCCTGATGGTGCATCCTGCTTGTGTTTATGATGCACCTCGTTGATGTGGAATGTGGTACCAGCGGGCAAAGCCGCAGCCGCCTGTCTCACCAGGCTGGCCAGGAGATTGATGCCCAGACTGAGATTGGGCGACCACAAAACAGGGGCTGCCAGCGCCGCTTGGTCCAGTGCCCGGATGTGCCATTCCCGCAGGCCGGTCACACCGCTGAGTAAAGCAACCTGATTCTGGCCACACCACACCGCAGCTTGTTCGGTACCGTCCGGTAACGAAAAATCGAGAACCAGGTCAGGCGCCGTATTCAGCTGCTTTAACTGTTCAATACTTTCGAAGTAGCATATGTCACCTTGCCATTCCGGAGCGTTCAGAGAAACCACCGCGCAGATTTCTACGTCCTTTTCCTGCTGCACCAGCGTAACGAAAGAAGCTGCCATCCGACCGGCACCAAATAATGCGATGCGCATCAGGAATTCACCCTCAAGCGGTTTTTGTTGCCTGCGTTCGCCATGATGGCGGAAAATTTCACGAAGTCATGCGCTCAAAAAATTCCTTCACATTGCTGAGCCAGGAATCCGTCTTTGGATTGTTCTGCTCACTGCTATTCGCACTGAGTTCGCCGAATTCGCGCAGCAATTCTTTTTGTTTGCGGCTCAGATTGACCGGCGTTTCCACTGTCACCCGACACAATAAATCACCCTGTGAGCGGCTGCGTACCGATTTGACACCCTTACCCTTGAGCCGGAACACCCGGCCTGTCTGTGTTTCAGCGGGAATCTTGAGTTTGACCTGCCCATCCAGCGTGGGTATTTCCAGCTCCCCGCCTAATGCGGCGGTGAAAAAGGGAATAGGCACTTCGCAATAGAGTTCATCGGCTTCGCGCTCGAAAATACTGTGGGGCGTAACGCGGACCTCTACATACAGATCGCCGTTAGCCGCGCCATTTCGCCCGGCCTCACCTTCTCCACTCAAACGAATGCGATCGCCGTTATCGACACCGGCCGGTATCTTTACTGCCAGCGTGCGGGTTTCCCGCACCCGGCCCTGGCCATTACAAGAGCCGCAGGGATTACTGATGCGCTCACCCGCGCCCTGGCAGCTGGGGCAAGTCTGTTGCACGGAAAATATGCCCTGCTGCATTCGCACCTGGCCAATGCCATTACAGGTGCTGCATTTTTCTTTTTTACCGTCTTTGGCACCACTGCCATTGCAGATCTTACAAGACCCCAGGGTGGGCACGCGGATATCCCGGGAAATGCCACGCACGGCTTCCTCCAGATCCAGGT
>JANOGQ010000635.1:0-7709 GCA_031406105.1 Lysobacterales bacterium
CCTGGAACAACTCTCAGCGGGCGATCTCCTGGTGCGCGTTGAGTGGTCCTCGGTCAATTACAAAGACGCGCTGGCCGGAACCGCCAAAGGCAAGATTTTACGGCGCTTTCCGCTGGTGGGCGGTATTGATCTGGCCGGTGAGGTACTGCAGTCATCAGCTGAGCGATTCCAACCCGGTGACAAGATTATCGTCACAGGCTGTGGATTATCCGAAACCCGAGATGGCGGCTATAGCGAAATCGCAAGGGTCGAAAGCAGCTCGGCCATACCCCTGCCAGCAGGGCTCACCACCCGCGAGGCCATGATCCTGGGCACTGCGGGATTCACTGCTGCTTTGTGCCTGCATCGGATGGAGGCCAATGGTCAGACGCCGTCCGCCGGACCGATTGTAGTAACTGGCGCTACCGGTGGTGTGGGCAGCATCGCCATTAACCTGCTTAGCCGAGCCGGTTACGAGGTGCATGCCATCACCGGCAAGACTGCTGACTTTGACTGGCTGGAGCTTTTAGGCGCGCAACAATGCATATCCCGGCATGAGCTGCATTGGGGCGAAAACGCTCTGGAAAAAGCACTTTGGGCGGGCTGTATCGACAATGTCGGTGGTGACATGCTGGCTGGCATCAGCCGCGTTATAAACCTGTGGGGCAATATTGCCTGTTGCGGCATGGCTGGCGGTCATGGCTTGCACACAACGGTATTTCCCATGATTCTGCGCGGCGTAAGCCTTCTGGGTATCAGTTCATCAAATTGTCCTTATGACACACGGGCGGTTCTTTGGGATCGGCTGGCGAATGAGTGGAAGCCACCTCTGCTGGAGAAAATTCAGACCTTGCAAACCGACCTGGCCGGCCTTGCGGGAGTTTTTGCCCCTATGTTGGCCGGCGCTAGTCGTGGCCGCACCCTGGTACAACTGAGCCCATCTTAAGCAAATTCCCCCCTCCACTCTATTTGCGGCATAATGTTTCATGGGTGCAGACTGGATCAGGGCGCTGTGTTTACACAGGCTTGAAGAATGTTCCTGAAGAATTTTCCTGAAGAGTTTCACTAAAGAATTTCATGGCTGCATCAAGCCCCTGTTATGACAAGGAATAGGGATGTTGAAGGTTTTGATCGTAGATGATTCGCCCGCGCAGGTGCTGAGTATCTGCTGCATCCTGGAGCAGGCCGGTCACAAGGCACTGATAGCCCACTCCGGCGAACAAGCGATTGAGCTAGCCTGTGAACAAAGGCCGCAAGTCATCCTGATGGACATCATCATGCCCGGCATGAATGGTTACCAGGCCACACGCAGACTCAGCAAAGACGAGAGAACCCGCGATATTCCCGTGATCATGGTCAGTTCACGCAACAGTGAAACTGATCGCGCCTGGGGCATGCGCCAGGGTGCTCGGGATTATGTAACTAAACCGGTTAATGACCACAGCCTGTTGAACGCCATTTCCGGTGCCATGGCCGCCTGAAGGGCAGCTCAGAACCATCGTTCTTTTTGCCTCACCTTGTATTTTCAGATGCCCAGACCCATTTAAACCAAGACTGATTGATTCATCGCTGACAGCTCAGGCTTTGAGCAATCGGGAACAGATTTTTTCGCTCAGGCCCTGCACCAATCCCGCTTGAGTCCATTCAATCTTCAGGAGAGTACCAGATGACCATCAAAGTCGGTGACAAGATTCCAGCTGCCAAACTGAGCCAGATGACCGCAACCGGGCCGGCCCCGGTTTCCACGGAAGCATTTTTTGCCGGCAAGAAAGTCGTGCTGTTTTCCGTACCAGGCGCATTCACACCCACCTGTTCAGCCAAACATCTGCCTGGCTTTGTAAATCACGCGGATGAGATTTTTGCCAAAGGCGTCGATGCCATTGTTTGCCTGTCCGTAAACGATGTTTTCGTCATGAATGCCTGGGGCAAGAGTGCTAACGCCGACATGCTGCAGATGCTGGCTGACGGCAACGGAGAGTTTGCCAAAGCCCTGGGGCTGGAACTGGATGCTCGCGGTTTTGGAATGGGCCAGCGCTCACAGCGCTTTGCCCTGATTGCAGATGATGGTGTGATTACTGCTCTGTTTGTCGAAGCGCCCGGAGAATTCCGGGTCAGCAGTGCCGAACACGTTCTGGCTTCACTGTAATCCACGACTGTGCAAGCTTATCCGCATCACTATAGGGCCAGAGCAGTTGCTACTGCCGACTCTGCAATCACTCTGCAAAGCGAGGGCCTGGCAAATCTGCACAGCGATGCGCCAGCAGAATTTGGCGGGCCCGGCGATCAATGGTCGCCGGAAACCCTGCTGGTTGCCGCCATCGCCGACTGTTTTGTGTTGACCTTCAAAGCTATTGCCAGGGCATCAAAAATCGAATGGCAGGATTTGCAGTGCGAGGTTGAAGGGGTATTGGATCGGGCAGACCAGGTCACCCGGTTCACTCGCTTCGAAATCCGCGCAAAACTGCAGATTGCCAGCGATGTCGATGAACACAAGGCCCGTCATGTTCTGGAGAAATCTGAAGCCGCATGCCTGATCACCAATTCACTGAAAG
Organism: Lysobacterales bacterium; assembly: GCA_031406105.1. Classification (GTDB taxonomy): domain Bacteria; phylum Pseudomonadota; class Gammaproteobacteria; order Xanthomonadales; family SZUA-36; genus JAWXBM01. The sequence goes on from JANOGQ010000635.1 coordinate 2,532, forward strand.
GTGAAAAACAGCTGCACACTGAAGTGATCGTCAAATGACCGGCCAGTGCCTTATCAATCTGTGCAATCTGGAAGGGTAAGCCAGTAAACAATCAGGGCTATCGGCGTCTAGCCCTGATTTTACTCAGGACAGGTCCGTGTCCATGCCTGCTTCCGGTTCGCCGGAATCCAATATGACTGTTTCACCATCGTCCTCGTCCGCTGCTTCACTGCCCTCTTCCTCCTTGGCAACGCGAGCAAGGCCGACCAGCTTTTCGCCATCACGCAGCCTGATCAATGTGACACCCTGTGTATTACGTCCCAGTGTTGAGATTTCCAGGGCCGAAGTGCGCACCAGCGTACCGCCGTCGGAAATCAGCATGATGTCGTCATCATCAGAAACCTGTTTGGCTGATACCAGTGCACCATTCCGTTCAGAAGTCTGGATACCGATTACGCCCTGGCCACCGCGGCCCTGAGTTGAGTGATCCTGCTTGCTGGTGCGCTTGCCGAAGCCATTCTCGGTGACCGTCAGAATGTCGCCCTCAGCCAGCACCAGCATGGAAACCACTTTCTGGCTCTTCTGCAGGCGTATGCCAATCACACCACGCGCAACACGGCCCATGGAGCGGACATCGGATTCGGCAAAGCGTATGCATTTGCCGGAGCTGGAAAACAGCATGATATCGGCATTGCCATCGGTCTTTTCCACGCCGATGAGTTCGTCGGCTTCAGGCAGATCAATCGCCCAGATACCATTGGCACGCGGACGGGAATATTCAGATAAAGGCGTTTTCTTGACGATGCCATTGCGGGTTGCGAAGAACACAAATAAATCGTCCGGATATTCGCGGACCGGCAATACAGCACTGACACGTTCATCTTTTTCCAGCGGCAGGAGGTTGACAATCGGCTTGCCACGACTGGTATGGCTGGCCTGTGGCAACTCATATACCTTCAGCCAATGGACCTTGCCATTGCTGGTGAAACAGAGCAGCGTATCGTGGGTATTGGCCACGAATATCTTGTCGATAAAGTCTTCATCTTTGACCGTGGTTGCCGATTTGCCGGTCCCGCCACGGCGCTGCGACTGATAGCGATCCAGTGCCTGTGACTTGGCATATCCACCATGTGAAAGCGTAACAACAACATCTTCCTCGGTGATCAGATCTTCGAGGCTGAGATCAAGGCGTGAGTGCAGAATTTCGGTTCTTCGCTGGTCGCCATACTCCTTCTCGATCTCGACCAGCTCTCCACGAATTACCTGCATCAAGCGTTCCGGCCGTGACAGTATGTCCAGCAAGTCACGCACGGTACTTAACAGCTCGGCATATTCCTGGGTGAGCTTTTCCTGCTCCAGGCCGGTTAATCTGTGCAGGCGAAGGTTGAGTATTTCCTGAGCCTGTACAGGAGATAACTGGTAACCATCTTCATGCAGGCCATAGTTCTCTTCGAGATTTTCAGGTCGGGAAGCATTGGCCCCGCCCTGGCCCAACATGGCGGCGACCATACCGGGGTTCCATCGAGCGGCCTGCAAGGCTTCGCGGGCATCTGCCGGAGTTGCTGATGCCTTGATCAATTCAATCACTTCATCCAGGTTGGCCAGGGCAACCGTCAGGCCTTCCAGCACATGTGCCCGTTCGCGCGCCTTGCGCAGCTCAAAAAGAGTACGGCGGGTAACCACTTCACGGCGATGTGAAATAAAGGCTTGCAGCACCTGCAACAGATTCAGCAAGCGTGGCTGGCCATCAACCAGGGCCACCATGTTGATACCGAATACAGACTGCATCACCGTTTGTTTGTAGAGATTATTGAGGATGACTTCCGGAACTTCGCCGCGACGCAGTTCAATCACCACGCGCATGCCATCCTTGTCTGACTCGTCGCGCAGCTCAGTAATGCCGTCGAGTTTCTTTTCCTTGACCAGCTCGGCAATCTTTTCCAGCAAGCGTGCCTTGTTGACCTGATAAGGCAGCTCGTGAATGATCAGAGCCTGCTTGCCGTTGGATTCGTTGGTTTCTACGCCGGTGCGGGCCCGCATATAAATGCGGCCGCGACCCGTGTGATAAGCCTCGTGTATGCCCTGTGCGCCATTGATGATGCCCGCTGTAGGAAAGTCCGGCCCGGGTAAATGCACCATCAGGTCGTCAACGCTCAAGTTCGGGTTGTCGATCAGGGCCAGTGTGGCTGCGATGACTTCACTGAGATTATGCGGTGGTATGTTGGTGGCCATGCCCACAGCAATGCCGGCAGAACCATTGACCAGCAGGATGGGGACCCGGGTAGGCAGAACTTTTGGTTCCTGCTCGGATTCGTCGTAATTGGGGCTGAAGTCGACTGTTTCCTTGTCCAGATCAGACAACATCTCGTGTGCGACTTTGGACATGCGCACTTCGGTGTAACGCATCGCCGCTGCGGCATCACCATCCACCGACCCGAAATTTCCCTGGCCATCCACCAGCATGTAGCGCATGGCAAACGGCTGGGCCATGCGGACGATGGTGTCATAGACCGCCGTATCTCCATGCGGATGGTACTTACCGATTACGTCACCGACCACACGGGCCGATTTCTTGTAGGCCTTGTTGTAGTCATTGCCGAGCACCGACATGGCGAATAACACACGTCGATGCACGGGTTTGAGACCGTCGCGAACGTCTGGTAAAGCACGTCCCACGATGACGCTCATGGCGTAATCCAGATAGGACCTTCGCATCTCGTCTTCGAGATTTACCTGCAACACTTCTTTGGCAAGTTCAGCCATATGTTAATTGGTCTCAGGAATGTTTATTATGTTATTGAAATATATAATTTTGTTATAATATTTTTTATTTCAGATTCTGAGCCGCTGAAGGCCCTGAACAAGCGCAAAATAGTACCACAGAATTGCCCGCAGAAGCTCTCTGAAAGCGGTGGCTGCAAGGCCAGGCCAACTCGACAGTTTGAACAATAAATTCGCAAAAACTGGCCGAGGCCGACGCTCGCCATTATGATGCGGACTCCGACTTCTATTTCTGTGGAGTAATCCCAAAATGTTTGGTTTTTCAAACAGCGCAAAACAGGTCTCGACTTTGCTAATGATGCTCAGCATAGTCTCAGTCACATTCAGCCCATCCCTGGCGGCACAAACGCCTGCCAGCACTAAAAACCCCACAGCAATAATTCACACCAGCATGGGTGATATCAGCATTGAATTGTTTGCCGACAAGTCCCCTCTATCAGTCGAAAATTTCATTCGCTATGCCAACAGCGGGCACTACGACGCTACTGTTTTTCACCGCGTGATCAGCCACTTCATGATCCAGGGTGGGGGGATGAGCGCTGAGCTGAAAGACAAACCCACAGCTGAACCCATTGTCAACGAAGCACCCAATGGTTTGTCCAACAAACGCGGCACCCTTGCCATGGCACGCACCGGCAATCCACATTCGGCGACTTCACAATTTTTCATCAACGTAGAGGACAACGTCAATCTGGACTACACCAACCAGAACAGCGCGGCTGGATGGGGCTATGCCGTTTTCGGCAAAGTGACAGCGGGTATGGATGTGGTGGACAGCATTCGTTATGTGGAAACCAAACAAGCAGGACCATACAGTGATGTTCCGGTAGTTCCTGTCACCATCGAATCAGTGAAAATCATGGCAGACTCTGCCGGAAGTTGAGCGTATCCACAAATGGCCAGCCTGTTCATTTCCGACCTGCACCTGGAAGACCAGCGTCCGGAAATTACGGCAATCCTGGTTTCATTTCTGCGCAACACGGCCAGGCGCGCCGATGCACTTTACATACTCGGCGACCTGTTTGAATTCTGGATTGGCGATGATGTGCTGACTGAATCAGCTGGACTGGTGGCCAGTGAACTGAACGCACTCAGCAACAGCGGTGTACCGGTCATGTTCCTGCACGGCAATCGCGATTTCCTGGTGGGTGATGTTTATGCCAAAGCGGCAGGCATGCAACTGCTGCCTGAATTGGTGCTGGTGGATTTGTATGGCCAACCCACTCTGCTGCTGCATGGCGATACCCTTTGTACCGATGATGTTGACTACCAGGCTTTTCGGCAGCAAGTTCGCAATCCGGCTTTTCAAACCATGTTCCTGGCGCAAACCGTGCAGCAGAGGCTGGCTATGGCGGCCAATGCCCGTGATGCCAGCAAGCAGCATACCGGCAAGGCCGACATGGCCATCATGGATGTGAACCTGGCGGCCGTGCAAAAGACATTTGAGCAATTCGCTGCGCGACGAATGATACACGGCCATACCCACCGGCCAGCTGTGCATGAACACCTGCTGGCAGACGGGTCCAATGCCGGGCGCATTGTCCTGGCTGACTGGTATCAGAGTGGCAGCTATTTGAAAGTAACAAAGGAAGGCGCGCAATCACTGCCTTTAGCAGCCGCCTGTCAGGCTTGACTCCAATCTACTGCGGATTGATCCTGAATGCCCGGACCCGCATGGGCCAGCGTACCATGTGCGTGCTGACATCACCCCAGGCCCGGCTCAATTCGGGCTGCCAGACTGATACAGGATCAATCGAATGGACCGATTGATAGCGTTGCACTGCCGACCAGGTACGCAGATACCCCAGCAGGCCTGGCAAAGTCCAGTTCAGCTCCAGCCTGAATTCCGGTGAAATAACTTCCGGCCAGGGAAATTTCAGGCTGCTGTAGCCCTCCTCCACCAGGCGGCGTTCAGCGGGCCAGTAAGCGTCAATTGGCCCGGCATAAAAGTCCCGAACGACCTGATCCAGTTCGGTATTGATTTGCGCCAGAGTGTAAGTCCAGATCGCCAACAGCGCGTTCGCTGTAGCGACACGCTGTAGCTGTGCTACAAAAGCCTGGTGATCAAACCAGTGATAGGCCTGTGCCACTGTAATCAGGTCCATACTGTGATCTGCCACGGTGTTTACTTCAGCAGTCTCCACCCGGTATTCGATATTTGACGCCGGTATGGCCTGATCAATCTGCTGTTGGCTGCCATCTGTCGCGATGACCCGTTCGAATCACCTGGCAATTTCAACTGCCGCCTGACCATTACCGCTTGCCACATCCCAGGCGCAATGACGCGCAGGTGCCTCTCCAGCAAGCCAGTCATAGAGCGCTGCCGGATAGGCTGGACGATAGCGGGCATATTGTTTCGCATGACCGGAGAAATGATCTTTGAAGCCGGAACTCATGGCTGAAACTGGCTTCCTGCTT
>JANOGQ010000251.1:0-8549 GCA_031406105.1 Lysobacterales bacterium
AAGAACTGGCGGATAGATACGGTGTTTCAGCGGAACGCATTCGTCAACTGGAAGCAAATGCACTGAAGAAGATGAGCACGATGCCTTCGCGACTGACCACCCCTTTCACCTGAGCCTGGGCTTCGCGATCTGCTGCGCTGATCAGGGTTCCGGTGGCGCCGGGCCTGCTGGTATCTTTTATGTAAAGTGGTATGTTGTGGCGGCGAACCGGCTGAATGCTGGGCGGGTGCAGGATCTTCGCACCCATCGAAGCCAGCTCCTGCGCTTCGCGGTAACCCAGGCTGTTCAGTAATCGCGCATCGGGTACCACTCGGGGATCAGCCGTAAACATGCCTGGTACATCGGTCCAGATTTCCAGAGCAGCCGCCTGCAAACGAGCTGCAAAATAGGCAGCAGACGTATCTGACCCGCCCCTGCCGAGCAAGCAGGTCGAGCCATTCCGGCCACTGGCAATAAAGCCCTGAGTGATATGCAGGTCACCCTGACTGGCAAGCAAGCTTTGTAAAGCGGGCTGCGCATCATCACTGCAACGCACTGCCAGGGGATTGCTGTCGGCACCGGGGGCAGCGTGCAAGAATTCCCGGGCATCCTGCCAGCAAATTTTCTGTCCCTGGGTACTGAAAGCCAGCACACCAATCGAACTGGATAACAATTCGCCATGGGCCAGCAAGGCGGCCCGGTCACTTGAATTTTGGGGAAACTTGCAGCTGCTCGCCAGAGCCTGCAGAGACTGCCAATGCCTGGTAAAGAGTTCATCAGCTGGCTGCGCGCGCATGTCTGCCATCAAGTTCAGATGCCTTGCTTTGATTTCAGCGAGCAGCAAGCTCCGTTCATCTGGATCGCTGCTTTCAGCCAAGGCGGTGAGCAGATCGGTAACACCCGATAATGCAGATACCACCACCAAAACCCTGCAACCCTGCTTACGACCTCTCTCGGCCTGTGAAACAACGGTTTGCCAGCGTTCGAAACTGCTGACGCTGGTGCCGCCATACTTCATGACCACCCAGGGCTGCGCAGGCGTGCGCTCACTCATTTACTCTCTCCCAAAACAAAACGGCCTCCGCTGTGGAGGCCGTTTGCTACTTTTTTGTGGCAGCGGATTCAGGCAGTGATTGTCGCCCTCATCTTCTTCAGTGCATTTGCTTCCAGTTGACGAATGCGTTCCGCTGAAACACCGTATCTTTCCGCCAGTTCTTGCAGCGTAGCCTTGTTATCTTCCCGCAACCAGCGGCAATGAATGATATCCCGGCTGCGTTCATCCAACTCGTCGAGACCGGCATACAACAAAGTGTCATTATGATCACGGAAATCGTCAGACTCTGCTTCCAGCCCCGGATCCTGTAATTCACTTTCCAGAAAAGCTACTGGTGCCACATAGGAATTTTCGTCATCTGAATCTGCCGAAAGATCGAAACCGATATCCTGACCCGACAAGCGGGACTCCATTTCCAGAACAACCTCCGGTTTCACTCCCAGATCTTTTGCTACCTTGTTGACTTCATCACTGCTCAGCCAGCCCAGTCGCTTTTTTGACTTACGCAGGTTGAAGAACAATTTACGCTGAGCTTTGGTAGTCGCCACTTTGACGATACGCCAGTTACGCAGAATAAACTCGTGCATTTCGGCGCGTATCCAATGAACTGCAAAAGAAACCAGACGAACCCCGTGATCGGGATCAAAACGTTTGACTGCCTTCATCAGACCGATGTTGCCTTCCTGGATCAGATCCCCTAAGGCCAGACCATAACCGGTATACCCTTTAGCGACATGGACCACGAAACGCAGATGCGCCAGAACCATGCGCCGCGCTGCTTCCAGGTCCTCTTCCTCGATATATCGCCGGGCCAGATCCTGCTCTTCTTCAAGCGTCAGGATTGGCACCTTGTTGACCTCCTGTATGTAGGCGTCAAGGCTGCCGGTTCCGGCGGGTACCATCAAGTGACTGGGTACTAATTCTGTGCTCATTAATCCTCCTGGGCAGCTAGCGATAATATCACAGACTGCCATGAATTTTAAAACCAGAATTCCCTGAAAATCCCGACGCAAGGCCATTTATCGGGCATTTCGTGCTGTCAATTGAGTCGGCAATTGGGCCGTCTCTTGGTTTGTCCAATGGAAATCCGGTTTCTGCTGCAAATTTCGACCCTGCAGAGACCTGATTGTTCCTCCACAAAACACGTAATTTTGCAAATTGCCTGATCGGCTTTCAAACAGCTTTCTACAGCCGAAGAAAAAGACCTTCGCGGCTTAACTGGCGCAAATAGCGTTGAACCGCAATCCAGGCGCCCAGCCAACCCAACATTCCACCAGCCAGAAACATGTACAAAACTTGCGGAATGCTCAATCCTTCAAGGCTGAAGCTGTTGCCATAAGCATCCATCAGGCTGGCCAGCGGTGCCCGCAGATAAGTAAGGCTGAGCTCCAGCAACAATAAGGCGAAAAACGCTCCCAAAATACCATACCAAAAGCCTGAGTAAAGAAAAGGCAGGCGAATAAACCCAGGCCCGGCACCAACCAGACTCAGAACTTCAATTTCGTCAGCCCGATTACTCACATCCAGGCGAATGGTATTGGCAATCACCACCAGAACTGCCAGCGAAAACATAAAACCCAGTACGCTTACAAATGCGTCTCCCAGACGGATCAGACCTGCCAGTCGCTGTAGCCACTTGGAATCTACCACCACCGATTCCACCAGTTCCTGATCCTCCAGCCAGCTGGTCAACACTGCCACTTGCACATCCATGTCCTGGTTTTCGAGCCATCCCGGCTGAACCTCAAGAACCCATGGCAAGGGATTATTTTCCAAAACATCAAGAGCCTTACCAAAACCAGAAGCTTCGCGAAATTCCTGCAAGCCCTGCTGCGGTGATATCGCATTGGTTTTGGCAACCGATTGCTCACTTAGCTGCTGCTCTAGCTTTTTGACTTGTTCTTCGCTCACATCCATTTGCAGGAAAACCGTGAGTGTGCCCCACTGATCCTGTTGCAGGTCAATTTTGCGAAGATTCTCCAGAGTCAGTAGCAAGCCGATGGGCAAAACCATTGCAATTCCGAGCACTACCACTGTCATCAAAGTTCCAAACCTGTGACTTACCAGCGCCCCAATACTGGAGAAAAAGCTGTACAGTTGTCGGCGTCCCCAAGACCGGAGGCGGCGCTTGATGGAATGTGGCTTCATGAGTAGAAGGCTTCACTGGTAGGATCCGCGGGAATATCGTCTATCAGACTTCCTTGTGACAATATCAATACCCGCTTCCCCATGCGCCTGATCAAGGACAAATCATGGCTGGCAATCAGAACCGTTACGCCTTGTTGATTAAGCTGACGGAATAAGCTGAACAACTCTGCAGACAAGTCCGGATCCAGATTACCTGTGGGTTCATCAGCCAACAAAATTGGCGGCATGGAAACTATCGCCCTGGCAATACCAACTCGTTGCTGTTCTCCGCCGGACAGGGTCAAAGGCCAGGATTTCTCACGATGCAATAATCCTACCTTGTCAAGCGCGGCCCGCACACGCTTTTGAATCTCGGCATACCGCAAGCCTGCAATCAACAGAGGTAATGCCACGTTGTCAAAAACGGGCTTGGTGCGAAGCAATTTGTGGTCCTGGAAAATCATGCCTATGGACTGTCGAACCTGTGGCGCAGCGCGCATCGGCAAAGTACTGAGATTGGCGTGGTTGACGATTACCTGCCCTCGCGTTGCCTGTTCCAACATCAAAACCAGGCGCAAAAGGGTGCTTTTGCCGGCACCGGAATGACCGGTCAGAAAAACCATCTCCCCGGCGACCAGCTCAAAGCTGACATCCTTCAGTGCATAGATACCTTCAGCGTAGCGCTTGCTGACATGGTCAAATCGAATCATTGCTCAGTTGCCGAACCTGCACTATTCATGAATAGTGCAGGCTAACCCTTGCCACCCGCGCCGCCCTGCCCCCGGGTAGAACGACCTCGACTGCCATTGCTGCGCGATTTGTGGTCGGGCTTGCTCTTACGAGGTGCCGGAGGGGGACGCATAAGTTGAGTCATCAGGCCTGCTTCGGGATTTTCAATCGCTAAGGGGTAGCCAATGTAGTCCTCAATCTCAGGCAAGTGGAAAGCATAGTTTTCACAAGCAAAACTGATTGCTTCACCCTTGGCACCCAATCGGGCCGTGCGTCCGATACGATGCACGTAGTCTGGCGCATCTTGTGGCAAATCAAAATTGATCACATGCGTGACATCCGGAATGTGCAGACCACGAGCTGCCACATCTGTGGCCACCAATATGGGTATTTCACCATCGTGGAACTTCTTCAACAGGCTTTGCCGTTTTTTCTGCGGAACGCTGCCGGAAATTGCTGCAGCATGCAAACCATTGGCGTTAAGCGTGCGTTCGACTTTATCGGCTGCTGCGCGGGTATTGGTAAATACGATGACCCGGCCACTATTGAACTTACGCAGCAAGCCGGCCAGTAAAGGCAACTTTTCGTCATTAGCCGGGTAATAGACGGATTGTTGTACATTATCTGAAGTGACCTGAGCGGCTTCTGCTTTAAGCAACTCTGGGTCGTTCATATGTTCATAAGCTAACTCCAGCACCCGCTGCGATAAGGTTGCAGAGAACAACAGGCACTGGCGTTTGTCTCGCTCAGGCAAGCGGCGCAGCACAAATCGAATATCAGCTATAAAACCAAGATCAAACATTCGATCCGCTTCATCCAGCACCATGACCTCTATTTGCTTCAGGTTAAAAACTTTCTGTTTGAAGTAGTCAATGATCCTGCCCGGGGTGCCAATCAGAATATCAACACCTTCCAACAAGGCTTGACGTTGCTTCTCATAATCCACGCCACCATAAGCGAGCCCCAATTTGAGCCCGCTCTGGCCCGCCAGCAGCAGCGCATCGCGGTGAATCTGCAGTGCCAGTTCTCGCGTCGGCGCCAGGATAAGCGCCCGAGGTTGACGTGGTTCCGTGCCGGGATTGGATTGCAATAGTTTTTGCAGGATCACCAACAGGAAAGCCGCCGTTTTACCGGTGCCGGTCTGGGCCTGCCCCGCCACATCATTTCCCTTGAGGGCTACAGGAAGAGTCAGTGCCTGAATCGGCGTACAATAAGTGAAGCCTGCGTCCTGCAGCCCTTTCATCACTGGTGGCAGCAGGCCAAGTGAAGAAAATGCCAGATCGCTGAGTGTGTTCTTACTTTCAGAAGTATTCATGTATTTGGGTGCTCGTGTTCCACCAGATCCCGATCGGGTCTTCCTGTAAGTGGAAAATTGATTGCTGGGCTTGAAAATTCAAGCGGGAGCCTTGATATCGTCTGGCGGTTCGGGTGAAATGACAGCCCTGTTTGCCAGAGCGTCCCTATCCGGTTGTGCGGATCGCGATTTAGGGCCTCGAAAGAAACCATATTAACCGCGCAACCCGCCGCGCACCAGTGGCGTAAATGCATGCAAAACCGGAGAAAGATAGTGAGTGAGAATATTACACATGTAACAGACGGCAGCTTTGAGCAGGAAGTACTAGGCTCTGACCATCCTGTTCTGGTGGATTACTGGGCTGAATGGTGCGGCCCCTGCAAGATGATCGCCCCGATCCTTGAAGAAATTGCCACAGAATACAAAGGCCGTCTGAAAGTTACCAAGATGGATATCGATACCAATACTGCAACGCCTCAGCAATACAGTATCCGCGGCATCCCCACTTTGATGGTTTTTAAAGATGGCAAAGTACAGGCTACCAAGGTTGGCGCTCTGACCAAAGGACAGCTGAAAGCCTTTCTGGATGAAGTAGTCTGATTTTTTGACCAGGAATTCTCTGCACAGCGCACCAAACAAAAAGTGTGAGAAGAGTGTCATTTTTTGTTTCGCCTTGATTTCAATATTTTATAATCGTTGAAAATGGCGCAGCCTGGCCCAGGCCAGCTTCTCGGCCTCACTTCCTCCTTATGCTGGGGAAACTCTGAATACAGCAGGGTTTCCCTGGCCAGCTCCTGAACTCCATGAGCTGGCTACTGCAGGAGGTTTGACCGCTGCAGTATTTCAAGGGCGTCGGTAAAAAGGTTTGTAATTGACAAAGGAATAGAGATAACTGGACGATGCGGCAGGTTCGTGTTAGTTTATCTACATCCAAGCTCATATTGCCCGACCGCGCCAAAGCATCCAAGGTTCTCCACGAATCCGGAATGTATACTGGCCAGTCCGATTACAATTAATTTTGAAATTCCTGCAAACCCTTGGTCGGTGCAGGAACGTATCTTCATAACAACCTTTATCAGGTCTCACAGACCTGTCTGACCAATAATCTAACCCTCCTTTGGCCCCATAGGCTCTCTAGCTGAATTGAATCCATGAACCTGACTGAACTCAAACAAAAATCGGTTTCCGAGCTATTGGAAATTGCCAATGAAATGGGGCTTGAAGGCGTAGCCCGTCAACGTCGACAAGATGTCATATTTTCAATATTGAAGGCACATGCCAAGAATGGCGAAGCCATATTTGGTGATGGCGTTCTTGAAATCCTGCAAGATGGATTTGGCTTCCTGCGTTCGGCAGACAGCTCTTACCTGGCGGGGCCGGATGATATTTACGTGTCGCCCAGCCAGATTCGCCGCTTTGCGCTGCGCACCGGTGACATGTTGACCGGGAAAATAAGACCACCCAAGGACGGCGAAAGATACTTCGCACTGCTCAAGGTGCAAGAGCTCAACTACGAATCACCCGACGCAGCGAAACAGAAAATCCTTTTTGAAAATCTGACTGCAGAATTTCCGCGCAAACAGCTTAACCTGGAGCGAGCCAACGGCAGTACTGAAGACATTACAGCACGCATCATCGACCTGGTCGCCCCGATTGGCAAAGGACAGCGTGGCTTGGTGGTTTCACCACCGAAGGCCGGTAAAACCATCATGTTGCAGAACATCGCGACCAGCGTTCGGGCCAACCATCCTGACTGCAAGATGATCATCCTGCTGATTGATGAACGCCCGGAAGAAGTAACCGAAATGCAACGCTCGGTGGACGCTGAAGTAATTTCCAGTACCTTTGACGAGCCGGCTTCGCGTCATGTTCAGGTCGCCGAAATGGTGATCGAACGGGCCAAGCGCCTGGTTGAGCACAAATTGGATGTGGTCATTCTGCTCGACTCCATCACCCGCCTCGCTCGTGCCTACAACACCGTCGCGCCCTCGTCGGGCAAGGTACTGACTGGCGGTGTGGATGCCAATGCATTACAGCGGCCTAAGCGCTTCTTTGGTGCCGCGCGTAACGTGACCGAAGGTGGTTCATTAACCATCATCGCCACCGCGCTGGTGGATACCGGCTCGAAAATGGATGAAGTGATTTACGAAGAATTCAAAGGCACAGGCAACATGGAGATTCACATGAATCGCCGAATTGCTGAACGCCGCATCTATCCTGCCATCGATATCAATCGCTCGGGCACGCGCCGCGAAGAGCTGATGATTTCTCAGGACCAGCTACAAAAAATGTGGATCTTGCGCAAGCTGCTGCACCCCATGGATGAAGCGCAGGCTATCGAGTTCATGCTGGACAAGATGAAAGCCACCAAGTCGAATGAAGAATTCTTAAACTTCATGAAGCGTTGAGCTCTTCATACATCTGAAATGACAAAGGCCACCTTGGGGTGGCCTTTGTCATTTCAGAAGAAAATACCGATCAAAACTACAGCAACCGGTCCTTACCGCATCATTCAGCGTTGATCTATCGGCAAGTACTGCCGCGGTTCAGGCCCGATGTACTCCGCACCTGGACGTATGATGCGATTGTTCGCGCGCTGTTCGAAACAATGTGCAGACCAACCAGTTACTCGTGACATCACGAATATGGGCGTGAACAACTTGGTGGGAATGCCCATGAAGTGATAAGCACTGGCGTGGAAAAAATCTGCATTGGCAAACATGTTTTTCTGTTCTTTCATGGTCCGTTCAACTGCCACGGATACCGGATAGAGAACCTTGTTGTCAGAGATCTCCGAGAGTTTGCGTGACCAGTCCTTGATGATGTCATTTCGTGGATCACGCAAACGATAAACGGCATGCCCAAAGCCCATGATTAACTGTTTGGCATCCAGCTTTCTCATCACATCAGCTACGGCTTCTTCTTCTGAGGCGTATCCTTCGATCATGTCCATGGCAGCTTCATTGGCGCCACCATGCAAAGGACCCCGCAAAGAACCAATAGCTGCGGTTATGCAGGAATGCAGGTCCGAAAGAGTCGAAGCACACACTCGTGCTGTAAATGTAGAAGCATTGAATTCATGCTCGGCATAGAGGATCAGCGAGACATCCAATACTTTGGCCGCCAGTTTGCTGGGTGATGCGCCATGTAGCAATCTCAGGAAGTGTGCACCGATCGAATCTTCATCACTGTCGGTCTCAATCCGGACACCTTCATGGCTGTAGCGATACCAGTAAACAACCATGGAAGGGAAGCAGGCCAGCAACCGTTCCGCAACTTTCAACTCCCTCGAAAAATTCAACTCCTGCTCAAGGTTGCCCAAAAAAGAACAACCAGTGCGCATCACATCCATGGGATGAGCATCTG
>JANOGQ010000039.1:0-21928 GCA_031406105.1 Lysobacterales bacterium
CTCAATACGCCGGTTTCAAAGACTCCGAAGCCTACTACGATGGTTATTCGATTGCCGGTGACCGGCTGCTGGATCTGAAAATCCCGGCCACAGTGCTGACTGCAGCAGATGATCCGGTGGTGCCAGTTGAGGATTTCATGAATCTGCCGAACATTGCCCAGCTCGAGGTGCTGGTCAGTCCATATGGTGGCCATTGTGGTTTTCTGAAGAACTGGAAACTGGAAAGCATGGCTGAAGACCTGATACTGCAGCATGCAGAGCAAGATGCACAGAATGAACTGGCTTATCGTTCCGTCGCATGGCCAGCTTCAGCACTGGCAGCAGAGGCCCAGCTTAAGCAGCCGGGCAAGGTAGAATAGGCGGATGATAGAAGAAGCATTACAACACCTGAGAAGCGGCAACTATGCTGCAGCTGAAGTGCTCTACCGCCAAATGCTGGCAGATGAGCCGGAAAATCCGCAAGTACTCTACATGCTGGCTATTACCCGTCAGGGCCAGAATGACCTGGATTCTCCGCTGGAATTGTTAAGCAAGGCGCTGCGCGTGCAGCCCAAAAATCCCACCTTGCACCACACACTGGGCATGATTCAGTTGCAGGGCCGTAAGCTCAATGAAGCTGAAAGGTCTTTCCATGCGGCGGTTGCCATAGACCCCAATTTCGCTGCAGCGCAAAATGGCATTGCAGCGGTTGAACTGGCGCGCGGCCGTTATGCGGCTGCCGAGCAAACCTTGCGTAAAGCCATGCGCGCTGAGCCGGACAATCTGCAGGTACTGCTCAATATGGGTATAGCCCTGCTGGAGCAGGGTCGCGGTGAAGATGCAATTTCCTATTTGCAACGGGTTACTGCACAGCAAGAAGATAATTATTTCGCGCTTTTTCACCTGGGACGAGCGTTCATGGTGGCGGGCAACTCTGGCTTTGCGGCGGGCGCTTTCGAGAAAGCCTCCCGCCTGCAACCCAATGCCACTGAGGTACTGGTATTACTGGCTGGCGCACAAAGCCAGAGTCACCAGCACGAGGCTGCAGCGAAAAGCTACCGACGGGCACTGGACCTGGGTATGGAGAATGCCCAGACTCTCGGTGGCATGGCCCGCGCGCTGGCTGCCCTTAAGCGCTACCGCGAATCTGCAGGCGCTTACCTGCGCGCCTTGCGTTTGTCTGCTGGTGAAGAACAGGAGTTACTGCTGCTGGACTTTGCGGATGACCTGCTGTTGCAGCATCGATACGGCGAGGTGATTCAGCGCTTGCAGCAGCGCCCCGGCCAGCGGCAAGACCAGCTTCAAGACCGGGTTGATGACCAGGTTCACGACCAGCCGCGTATGACGCGCCTGCTGGCTGAAGCCCGGCTGGGCATTGGCGATGCAGTATCGGCGCGCGAGTTGCTGCGGCCCATGCTGGCCAGTGGCGCCCCCGATGATGCGGCCCGCCTGTTGTTGGTAAGGGCCTTGCAACAGACAGGCGAGAAAGAGGCCGCCACAGCGCAGCTCAATCGTTTGTTGCATAGTGATCAGCCGCCGATTGATGCCATCCTCTTCAATGCTGCAGAGCAGCTGGCGGCTGGTGATCTGGCCAATTCCATTGAAGGCCTGCGCAGCGTGCAGAGGCGCCATGACCTCAGCCACAGCCACCGTCAGCGTGCGGTCAGATTGCTGGCCGATGCCTTACATCGGGATGGTCAATACCAGCCGGCCTGGGAGCAATACCTGGGACTGGATCCACAGCAGGCTGATGTCATGGCAGTGATTTCTGAAAAGCCCTTGCAACTGCAGGAAAACCAGCCGGCCGAAACCGCCATGGATCGCGAGGTGGCCTGGTCATGGCCGCCGCAAGCGCTTAACGATGGCAGACCGGAGCCAGTATTTGTAATGGCCTGGCCGGGTATGGGGCAGCAACGTCTGCTGCAGGCCCTGGCAGCTCATAGCCAGATTCAGGTAACAGAGGATGAGCCAGGCACGCAAACCGAACGGCGCCTGGTCATCAGCCACCCGCAAGGTCGTGATCCGCTGAACGCGCTGACGGTGGCGCAGATCCAGTTCGCGCGGCGCAAGTACTGGAAGTGCCTGCAACGAGCAGCGGGCCAGTCCGCCACGCACACCGATGCAGCCATACTCCGCTATGTCGATGGCATGGTTTTAACGGTGGAAGCCTTGCCCACCATTTATCGATTTTTTCCGCAGGCACATGTCATCGTGGTGCAGGCAGATCCGCGCGACCTGGCGGTCAGCTGGTTGCAGTCATCCTATCGAGACCCCGAAGCCATGGCCCGGCGTTATTCCCAGCAGGCTGCTTTGCTGCAGCGTTGCCAGGCGGGTGTACCGCTCAAATACATTGAAGTGGACGGCAGTCACCTGGCAGCAGAAGCCGGAAAAATCCTGCGGGAATTAATCAGTACACTCGGCCTGGCGTGGGAAGCCCAGCTTGAGCATACTTTCAATGAGTCTGGATTTGCACTGCCGGAAACAGGCTGTTGGCGGAATTACGAAAACTTCATGCGGCCTGTGTTCAGGGCTTTGGAGCAAAGCTGATTTTGGCCCTACTCTGGTCCTGAGTGTTGCCGATTGTTCTGGCACAAACTGCCGCTGGCGTGAGCGTGATGATGAGCAGCATCATTGGCTGTTATCGCCGCTTTCAGGATTCTTTTCGTCATCCAGCAACTGGAGTTCACCCAGCTCCACACTACCGGTATTCTCACCAATGTAACGGTTCAGCTCATCAATGCGCTGCCTCAGGCCCTGATAATAGGCCACATCACGCTGAGGCGCGCCAGGTTGATTGCCAATAACGGATGAGCGGGAACCCGACTGGGAAGCACTGCCGCCGACGTTTTCAACTTCGCCGCCTCCACCCGGGTTGATATCCCAGAATTTCGGCATCTGCGCCGCATAGACTTCCTCACAGCGAGTGCCGAGTCGCGAGCCGGTGCACTCCCGCAGTTCATACTTGGTAGTAGTAATCATGTCGCTGGCCAACTTGCGATCACCCCACTTGCGCATGTAATAGTCCAGCTTGCGCGTGGCTTTGTTCTGAAGTTCTTTGGGCACCATGCGAGCCACGGTGTCACGATAATCGATCAGAGGGTCCTCACGACGCTGTGCCGCCAGGTAGGACCAGGCAAATGCTTCGAGGATATCTTCCTCATGGCCCTGGCCCTGCAGGTACATATAGGAAACGCGATACTGCGAAAAGCTGTCGCCCTGTTTGGCCAGTCGCAAGTAGAGATTGAACGCTTCGTTGTACTTGGCTTGGTCGTAAAGCTCATCTGCCTGCTCCTGCTTGCTGACATAGCTGGATTTTTCGGCAGCACTGGCCTGCAACGAGGCGACCGCCAGGCAGACCAAGGCTAGGAAAATAATCGTTTTGGGCATGAGCCGATACTCCTTCAGGTATCCCGATAGAGAGTCTAACCCACTGCTGCGCGGTCAGCGAAGTATTTGATTTGCCTGGGGGTCTGGCATTCAAAAAAACGGCGGCATAGAGTACGCCGCCGTTCGTTGTTTGCAGGGCCGGCAATTCCAATTGCCAGGCCTGCCAATCAAAGTGTGTTACTTCAGATCAAAACGATCCAGGGTCATGACCTTGGTCCAGGCATTGGCAAAATCGCGTACGAACCTCTCCTGCCCATCATTGGCTGCATAGACTTCTGCAACCGCGCGTAGCTCGGAGTTGGAGCCAAAAATCAGATCGACCGGGCTGGCTGTCCAGACCAGTTCGTTTGTTGCACGGTCACGGCCTTCGTACACACCCGTGGTCTCAGACTTCGACCAGACGGTAGACATATCCAGCAGGTTGACGAAGAAATCATTGCTCAACTGACCCGGTTTGTCGCTTAAAACACCCTGGGACGACTGTTCTGCATTGGCATTGAGGCTGCGCAGCCCACCCACCAGCACCGTCATTTCAGGCACGGTCAGGGTCAGCAAGTTGGCCCGGTCAACCAGCATTTCCGCAGGCGACAGCAGACTGGCATCACTGTAATAGTTGCGGAATCCATCGGCAGCGGGCTCCAGCGGTGCAAACGAATCTGCATCGGTCTGTTCCTGGGAAGCATCTGTGCGGCCCGGTGAGAACTCGATCTGCACACTGTGGCCGGCTAGCCTGGCAGCCTCCTCAACAGCGGTAGAACCACCCAACACAATCAGGTCGGCCAGCGAAATCTTCTTACCACCCTTTTGGGCCTTGTTGAAGTCCTGCTGGATGTCCTGCAGTGTTTTCAGTACCTTGGCTAACTCTGCTGGATTGTTGGCTTCCCAGTCTTTCTGCGGTGCCAGTCGAATACGTGCACCGTTGGCGCCACCGCGCAAGTCGGTGCCACGGAAGCTGGCAGCTGAAGCCCAGGCCGTTCTGACCAGTTCGGGCAGGCTCAGGCCAGAGTCCAGGATGGCGGACTTGAGTGCAGTGACATCCCCAGCATCGACCAGCGGATGATCAACGGCCGGTAAAGGATCCTGCCAGATCAGGTCTTCATCCGGCACCTCAGAACCTACATAACGTGCCCTTGGGCCCATGTCCCGATGGGTCAGTTTGAACCAGGCTTTTGCAAACGCCAATTCGAACTCTTTCGGGTTTTCCTGGAAACGCTTGGCAATGACTTTGTAGCTGGGGTCAAACTTCAGCGAGAGATCGGTGGTGAGCATGATGGGCGCATGGCGCTTGGCTGGATCATGAGCATCCGGTACCAGATTTGCTGCTGCGCCGTCCGCAGGTATCCACTGAATTGCCCCGGCAGGGCTCCTGGTCTGCACCCAGTCAAAAGCAAACAGATTGTCCAGGTAATTATTGGTCCATTCCGCCGGGCTGACTGTCCATGCACCCTCCAGCCCACTGGTTATGGTGTCGCCAGCATTACCGCTGCCGCACTTGTTCCGCCAGCCAAAGCCTTGTTCTTCGATGCCTGCTGCAGCCGGCTCGGGCCCGACACAGTCTGCGGGTGGCGCGGCACCATGGGCCTTGCCAAAGGTATGGCCACCGGCGATCAGGGCCACCGTTTCCTCATCATTCATGGCCATGCGGCCGAATGTTTCGCGTATGTCATGGGCAGCAGCAATCGGGTCTGGATTGCCATTAGGCCCTTCCGGATTTACATAGATCAGCCCCATCTGTACTGCAGCCAAAGGCTTCTGCAGTTGACGGTCGCCAGAATATCGCTGATCGGCCAACATCTTTGCTTCAGGGCCCCAATAAACCAGATCGGACTCCCAGTCATCAATGCGGCCACCGGCGAAGCCGAAAGTGGTGAAGCCCATGGATTCCAGCGCAACGTTGCCGGTGAGAACCATCAGGTCGGCCCAGGAAAGGTTCTGGCCGTATTTCTGCTTGATGGGCCACAACAGGCGTCGCGCTTTGTCGAGATTGGTGTTGTCGGGCCAGCTGTTGAGTGGCTCCAGGCGCAGTTGACCGCCACCGGCGCCACCCCGTCCATCAGCCACGCGGTAGGTGCCTGCGCTGTGCCAGGCCATGCGGATAAAGAAGGGCCCGTAATTGCCATAGTCGGACGGCCACCAGTCCTGGGAAGTGGTCATCAGATCTTCGATTTCCTGTTTGAGGACTGCCAGATCCAGGCTTGCAAAAGCTTCGGCGTAGTTGAAATCTGCGTCCAGCGGATTGGACTCTGCGCCATTCTGACGTAAAGGTGCAAGGTCCAGTTGATCAGGCCACCAGTCCTGATTAGTCATAGCGCGACCTTGAGGGCCGCTCTGGGCGATTGCGCCGCCAGCAAACAACACTGCGGCTAACGTTACTGCCGAAAGGCCGGGCAGAAAGATGTTCTTGGCGTGCATTGATTTAACTCCTCCGGAGTGGAAAAACGGATTGAGGGATAGTAGTAAAGCGCATTCAGACTTGGAGATCGAATTGATAATTCAGATTAACATTATTGGCAATGCATATAACAATCAAAAAATACATGCGAAATGTGAATCACTCGTAACACTTCTCTCATTCCAACCAAGCCAGGAACCTCCTTTGTATATTTGCCCCAGTTCTCGTGCCCACAGTTTGGAGTGTCTAGTACTGCACCCTTGCAGAACTAGCCTGTCGCTGTCACTTTCCTGAGCATGGTGTACGATCACCATCCGGAGGTTCAGGTAAAAAACAGCAGGCAATCAAGAGAAGGCAATGAAGAGATATCCCGAACTGCGAGGTCTTGGCGGCATCATCGTTTTTACCATTGCCTATATGCTGGCGGCGGCGATCTGGATTTTTGTATCCGGTAACTTCGAGTTTCTGGCCTACATCGCGATTGTGCTGATCCTGATCGGCGTGGTGTGGATGGTGCATGCACGCGTGAGCTTGCCCATGTCTCTGCTGGTGTGTCTCAGTGTCTGGGGCGCGTTGCACATGGCAGGAGGGCTGATGCCATTGCCTGCCAACTGGCCGGTGGGAGGCGGCACTTCAGTACTCTACAACTGGCATATCGCCGGACCTTACTTCAAATACGACCAGATTGTTCATGCATTCGGCTTCGGCGTAACTACCTGGCTGTGCTGGCGTTGCCTGGTGGCTTACCAGCCGGCATTGGCAGCCCGGCCCCCTGGCGGGGGACTTGCCCTGTGTGCTTTTGCCGGCATGGGCCTGGGCGCGCTGAACGAGGTGATTGAATTTTCAATCACGTTACTGGTACCGGAAAACAATGTAGGCGGTTACCTGAATACCGTGCTGGATCTGGTTTACAACACGGCGGGTGCGGTGATTGCTGCGCTGGTGATCCGGTTTTGGCCAAACCGCTAACCCGTTAATTGCGGACGTTCTCTTCCGATCCAGGCGGCACGGAATCGACTCGATTGTGGGCTCAAATCCCGGCCTGGTCGGAGGAGGCCCTTGCGGGTGATCCAGAGTGAGCCAGGCATATCCGGTCATTAATCAAATTTGCCTCCACGCCACCGTCCCTCCGGCGCGCAGTGGCACCAGGGCATCCCCGCCGAGATCGATCTCCGGCGGGACCCGCCAGACCTGCTTCACCAGCGTAACGGATTCGCGGTTGCGCGGCAGGCCGTAAAAATCCGGCCCGTAAAAACTGGCGAACGCCTCCAGTTTATCCAGTGCGCTCGCCTGCTCGAATACCTCGGCATAGAGTTCGATGCCCGCGTGTGCCGTGTAGATGCCAGCACAGCCGCAAGCCGACTCCTTGGCAGGCCGCGCGTGTGGGGCGCTGTCGGTGCCGAGGAAGAATTTGGGGTTGCCGCTGGTGGCGGCGGCGACGAGCGCGCGGCGGTGTTCCTCGCGTTTCAACACCGGCAGGCAGTAGGCGTGCGGGCGAACACCACCGGTGAACATGGCATTGCGGTTGAGCAGCAGATGGTGCGCCGTAATGGTCGCTGCCACGTTCGGGCCGGTGCGCTCGACGAACTCCACTGCCTCGCGAGTGGTGATGTGTTCCAGCACCACTTTGAGACGCGGGAATCGCCCGGTGATGGGGCGGAGGTGCCGCTCGATGAACACCCGCTCGCGGTCAAAGACATCGACCTCGGGGTCGGTCACCTCGCCGTGCAGGAGCAGCGGCAACCCGACTTCCTCCATGGTGGCGAACACCGCCTCGCAGAGCGCGAAGTCGCTGACGCCGTATGCGGAATTCGTTGTTGCGCCCGCGAGAAAGGCCTCGCCAACGCCGTATACGATTCCACTCGCTTTGGCGCGCATGATCTCTTCGGGCGAAGTATGGTCAGTGAGATAGAGCGTCATCAGCGGCTCGAAGCACATCTCCGCTGGCAGCGCCGCCCGGATGCGGTCGCGGTAGGCGCGTGCCTCGTCCACCGTGCGCACCGGTGGATCGAGGTTGGGCATGACCATGGCCCGGGCGAAACGCAGCGCCGTGTCGGGGAGCACCGCGCGCAGCATCTCTCCGTCACGCAGGTGCACGTGCCAATCGTCGGGGCGGGTGAAGGTCAGGACTGTCATGGTCAGGGGGTTACCGGCTATCGTTGCTCAAGTCGACTGGTCGGCTCTGGTTATTCGCGGATACTTCTCGCGCGCCCCGGCCTGTCAAGCGCAAGATCAGCTTGCGCGCTTCGTCCAACAGCAACACGCTGGAGGCCACTGCTACCGCAAGCGCCCAATCAGCCAGCGCCAGATCGGTGGTGCGGAACACCTCCTGCGCCGGCGCCCAGTGCACCACCACCACCTGCAGCGCCAGTACGGCCGCGAGTGACAGCCACAACCATCGGTTCGTAAAGGCCTGGCAGCTGAAGGCCGTGCCGTGCTCGCTGCGGGCGTTGAAGAGATTGAAGAACTGGAACAGCACAAAGGTGGTGAAGGCCAGGGTCAGGGCGTAGGTCTCGCCCTGCGGTTTGGCGTACCAGACCAGCGCCAGCGTGCCCACGGCCATGGTGAAGCCATAAACGAACAGGCGCCCGAGCCGCCCGCCGGTAAGAATGCGGGCGTCCGTCTGCCGGGGCGGTGCCTCCATCACATCCGCGCGTGCTGGCTCCACCCCCAGGCTCATGGCCGGTGGGCCGTCCATGATGATGTTGATCCACAGGATCTGGATCGCGGTGAAGGGCGTTGCCCATCCCAGCAGGCTTGCGCCCAGCACCGTCTGGATGGCGCCCATGTTGGTGGAGAGCTGGAAGCGCACGAACTTGATGAGGTTGTCATAAATGGCCCGACCTTCGCGCACAGCGTGCACGATGGTGGCGAAGTTGTCGTCGGTCAGCACCATGGTGGCCGCCTCCTTGGTCACTTCGGTGCCGGAGATGCCCATGGCCACGCCGATGTCGGCGTGCTTGAGCGCCGGCGCGTCGTTGACGCCGTCGCCGGTCATGGCGGTGATGTGGCCTCGCGCCTTCAGCGCCTGCACGATGCGTACCTTATGCTCAGGCGCGACACGGGCAAACACCGCGATCTGCTCGATGCGCGCCGCGAGAGCAGCTGCGTCAAGGCCGTCGAGCTCGCGACCCTCGATCACTTCACCTTCCAGGCCCAGTTCGTGGGCGATGGCGGCAGCTGTGAGCCGGTGGTCGCCGGTTATCATCTTGATCGCAATGCCGGCCTTTTTGCACAGGGCAATAGCCTCGCGCGCCTCCGGGCGCGGTGGATCGATGATGCCGATGAGGCCAACGAGGGTAAGGTCCCGCACGTGGCTCATGAGATCACCAGCCGGGTCGAAATCCATTGCCGGCAGGGTTTTGCCGGCCAGTGCCAGCACGCGCATGGCCTGGGCCGCCAGTCGCTCGTTCTCCGCCATCCAGTAACTGGCCGCAGCTTCACCCAGTGCCGTTTCCCCATCGCGCATCAGTTGGTGGCTGATGCACCCGAGCAGTACATCCGGCGCACCCTTGATGTAGAGCCGCACCAGATCGCCATCCTGATGAAACGTGGCCTGAAACTTGTGCGCCGAGTCGAAGGGGATCTCGGCAATGCGGGGATGGTGAGCGCACAACCACTCCGACTCCACTCCACCCTTGGCCGCCAGCGCAAGGAGTGCGCCTTCGGTGGGGTCGCCGATCAGCCTGCCTTCGCGAATGCGGCTGTCGTTGGCGAGAGCGGCCGGATAAAGGAGCGGCTGGAGATCGGGGACTGCGCCGCCATCCTCCGCCATGATTGATCCCGTTGCGCCATAGCCTTCGCCCGTGACCGAAAAACGCTGCCCCTGGAAGACGGCCGCGCGCGCGGTCATCTGGTTCATCGTGAGCGTGCCAGTCTTGTCGGAGCAGATCACCGTGGTGCAGCCCAGGGTTTCCACCGCCGCCAGCTTTTTGACGATCGCGCGGTGCTGGGCCATGCGGTGCATGCCCAGGGCGAGCGTGACCGTTACCACTGCTGGCAGGCCCTCGGGAATGGCAGCCACCGCCAGCGCGATAGAGGTCAGCAGGATCTCGCCGATCGGCTCGCCACGCAGCAGACCCAGCACGAAGATCAGCCCGATCACAGCGCCGGCGATCAGGGCCAGGCGCAAGCCCAGGGCATCGAGCTGAATCTGCAGTGGCGTGGGCCCGGCTTCGGCCTCGGCCAGCATGTCGGAAAGCCGTCCCATCTCGGTGGCCATACCGGTGCCTGTGACCAGCAGCTCAGCGCGGCCGCGGGTGACCACAGTGTTCATGAAGGCCATATTGAGGCGTTCGGCCAGAGGTGCGGTCTCGGGGACGGTTGCGGCCGCGTCCTTACCTGCCGGGTGCGATTCGCCAGTGAGCGCCGCCTCGTCGATTTCCACGCTGTGCGTGACGACGAGCCGCCCGTCCGCCGGCACCCGGTCGCCCGCCTCCAGCAGAACAATATCGCCGGGCACGAGTTGCGCGGCAGGGATCTCCTCCACCTGCCTGTTGCGGCGCACACGGGCCAGCGGCGAGAGCATTTTCTTGAGCGCAGCTAACGTCGTCTCTGCGCGGTGTTCCTGCCAGAAGCCCAGCAGCGCGTTGAACAGCACCACCAGCAGGATCACCACCGCGTCTTTGAGGTCGCCGATGGCACCGGCCAGTACCGCGGCGCCAATGAGCACGAGAATGAGCAGGCTCTTGAACTGGTCGAGGAACGCGAACCATTTGGAACGCGGGGGCTTTTCGGCGAGCTGGTTCTCGCCGTAGCTCGTGAGTCGCGAACTGACCTCTGCCGTCTTCAATCCGGAGCCGATCTCGACGCCCCATTGATTTGCAACCTCAACCGTGCTCGACGCGTGCCATGCGGCCCGGAACGCCAGGCCGGAATCACTTCCATCGGCTGGATTGTGGCTATTTGGTGTTTCATGGGCAAATGGCATCAAAACTTCTCCGGCCGCAACACTGCCACGTCAGACATGAACAGAATCATGCCGTAGTGTTCGTAGTAGCAGGCTTGCAGGTTATTGGCGATGGACTGGGCGGTCGCCTCGTCGCACACGATCTCGATGCGAATGTTGCTGCTTTCGTCCCACGTGGCATTGCGCGGCCCGCGACGTCCCTTGCCGCGGGCGTCGGTGATGGTGAAGCCGTGCGCTCCCAGGCGCTCAATCTCCTCAACCAACACCCTTTCCAGGGCCGACTCGGTAATGATGGTGACTAGTTTACGCGTAAAGCTATTCATAATCCGAGGCCCCCGGTCAGCGCGAATGCCTGCGCCGCCATCGCATGATAGAGCGGAATGCCCACCAGAACGTTGAACGGAAAAGTGACGCCCAGCGAGGTGGCCAGCGACAGCGTTGGGTTCGCTTCCGGCACCGAGATGCGCATGGCCGCGGGCACCACAATGTAGGAAGCGCTCGCAGCCAGTATACCGAGCATCGCCGTGCCGCCCAACGACAGCCCAAGCGCCAATCCCAGAGCAATACCCACAACGGAGGAGATGAGCGGCATGCCGATGCCGAACAACACGAGGAATAGGCCGTGCTGCCGCAGGCTGCCGAACTGGGCGGCCGTGATCAGCCCCATTTCCAGCAGGAACAGCGCGAGAATGCCTTTGAACAGGTCGAAGAACAGCGGCTTGATGGACGCCAGTCCCTCCGGGCCGGCCGCCCAGCCGATCAGCAGGCCGCCGATGAGCAGCACTATGCCCTTACCCAGGAAGACCTCATGGGCGACGACGTTCAGGCGCATTTCACGCGAGAAGCCACGTGCAAGCAGGATGCCCACCAGGATCGCTGGAATCTCCAGCACCGCGAGCAGGAACGGCATATGTGCTTCGAATTCGATCTGCCGGGTGGCGAAATAGGCCACGGCGACAGCATAGGTGGCGACGCTCACTGAGCCGTAGTGGGCGGCGATGGAGGCCGCGTCCGCGCGCGGCAGGCGGCCAGCAAAGCGCAGTATCGGAAAGGCCAGCAACGGCAACAGCGCGCCCATTGCGATGACCGCAAGCGCCTGCAGCGCCAATTCGCCGAAAGGCTGGCGGGCGAGCTCGATGCCGCCCTTAAGGCCAATGGAAAGCAGCAGCAGCATGCTCACCAGGTCATATACGGCTGTGGGCAGGCGCAGCTCCGAACGCAGCAGGCCCGCGGCCAGCCCAAGCAGAAAGAACAGCAGAACGGGATCGAGCATGCTCAAGTCAGAGTTCCTCCAACGTAAGGTTGCACCAGCGGCAGGCGCAAGGTGTTGTTGCCGTCCAGATAGCCTGGAGGTAGCACCAGGCCGGGATAACAAAACTCAAGAACTCGTAACTCCTCTCGTGTGCTGAATTCGGCGGTGTCGCCTGTTAAGACGGGGATCAAGCGGGCCGCAAGCCTGGAAGTCTCCGTCTCTTCATAACCGAAGCACTTCAGCAAGCCGGCCACCAGATCGACGCGGGAGACGGCGCGGGCCGCAGCTTCCAGCCAGCATAACATCCAGATCCCATTGATCCCCGTTGTCTCGAGGATGCATACGGTGCGCCTTACGCCATGCTCATCCGGCAGAACCAAAGCGGACGGCAGGTTCGCCACCCCCTCTTCATCGATCCAGATACCCCGGATGACCTCAGGCGCGCCGCCAGGCGACCAACGTTGAAGGATAGACAAAAGCTCTTCGCTGGCGCTCTTCAGCTGCGCTTGACTGCGAACCAGCAAAAAGACGAATCTGGGTTCGCGGGGCATACCTTCACCTCCTGTGACGACCCGATGTTGGGGGCCCGCTTAGGTCCGAGCCAGAACCCAGACAGACCACATTTCTCAGGGCTCGCGCAGCTTTTGCCTAATGAGAACGCCCGCAATTCTCGCTGCTTTTCAAAGACAATGAAAGTCGATTATTCTTCGAATACTATGCGAGAAAAATTGCGAATCAGGGGTGGACGAACCTTAAGCACCTGCGCTATTTCTGGGTGACAGCCCACGCCGGGAGCGTGGCTGCCGCAGGCAACCAGCTTCGTCTGACGCCACAAACCGTCAGCGCTCAAATCAAGCTGCTCGAGAACGAGTTTGGTACAGCCTTGTTCAAACCTGCTGGCCGAGGCCTCGAATTGACCGAAGCGGGGCGTGTTGCCCTTTCCAACGCCGATGAGATCTTTGCGCTGGGCCAGGAGATGGTCTCGGCGCTGCGCACCACTGGTAACCCGGAACAAGTCGCGACGGCGTTTCGTGTGGGGATTTCTGATGCAGTCCCCAAGTCACTGGCCCACCGGTTGCTCGCTTCGCTGAGACGGCTTACGAAGCCGGTCCGGCTGGTTTGCCGCGAAGGTACGATTGAGGCCTTGCTTGGCGAACTGGCCCTGCACCGGCTTGAGATGGTGTTGGCCGATCGTCCCATGCCGGCGGGTTTGGCCGTGCGCGCTCAGAGCCGCAAGCTGGGCGAAAGCGCCGTTGCCTTCTTTGCGTCTCCCCGGCTTTTGCGGACGGATGTGGCTTTCCCGGCCTGCCTGAACGGGGTATCGCTGCTGTTACCCGGACAGAACGCGACGGTGCGTGGCGAAATTGATCGCTGGCTGGGCGAGGCTCGCCTGCACCCACGGGTGGTGGGAGAGTTCGATGACAGCGCCCTGATGAAGGTCTTCGCCGAAGCGGGTGAGGGCTATTTCCCTGCACCAGCCATCCTCTCGGAGGAGATCTGTGCGCGTTATGGCGTGATCGAGGTAGGGCGGCTGGATGAAGTGCGCGAGGCGTTCTGGTTGATCAGCGCCGAGCGGCGAATTCAGCACCCGGAGGTCCGCGCCGGGCTGGAGGCCGCCCGAACCGAGGTTTTCGTTATGGCCGCGCCGGGTGAATCAGCTCATTAACATAATAGTGCAATAACATGAGCATCGTGTCCTGATCATGCTGTATCTCGGGTCCAGCGAAGACGATTTGACCGCCGCCGTGCATCAACTGCGTGCAGGCAAACTGGTAGCCTTGCCCACCGAGACCGTTTACGGGTTGGCTGCAGATGCGAACAACCCTGACGCCGTGCGCGCGATCTTTCACGCCAAAGGACGTCCGGTCGATCATCCTCTGATTGTGGATGTCGCCGCAGCCGAACAGCTGCCGTTTTGAGCCAGCGAGGTCCCTGAGGCGGCCTGGATTTTGGCTTCTGCCTTCTGGCCTGGGCCGCTGACCATGGTTCTGCCTGCGGCCCGGACCGTCTCGCAATTAGTCACGGGCGGCCAGAGGACAATCGCGCTGCGCGTGCCGGCCCGTGCCTGGTCGGAATTGAATCCACTATCGTGGATCTCAGTGGCGCCCATCCCCGCATTTTGCGGCCTGGCATGATCACCGCCGAAGCCGTCGCACAGCATCTGCCTCGAATCGCCACCACGGATGCACCTGCGCCGCGCGTACCGGGCACCCTGCCCTCGCATTACGCGCCGCGCAAGCCGTGCTTCAGGATTCCGATCGATCTGCACAAGGAACCGCTCCCGGGTCAGCGGCTGGGGCTGCTTGCGACTTGCCCGGCTAACTGGCCGGTGGCGAGATTCTGGCAGATGCCGGTGCACCCTGAAGACTACGCGCGCGTGCTGTATTCGACATTGCACGAAGCCGATGCCAGCGACTGCGATGTCCTGCTCATCGCACTGCCACCGGACGAACCTTCATGGGTGGCCATACACGATCGGATCCGCCGTGCGTCCCTGTCTCAGAAAATGCTTTGGGAGGAATGGAGCGGGTGATGGGAATCGAACCCACACTGAAAGCTTGGGAAGCTTCCGTTCTACCATTGAACTACACCCGCATGGGTGTTGGAGCCAGTCTTTGAGACCTGGCGCCAGTAATTCTAGCCCTTAAACAAAGGCAGAGTCACCAGCCTTATTGCAGATTCAGGTTTTGAGTATGCTTTCCCAGGTGGTGGCCAGTCCCACATTGGAAGTGACCATCACCAGCAAATCGCCGGGCTGGCACAAACTGACTGGGTACTCCACCGAACGGGTGGGGTCGTCAAACAATTCAACCTGACTTTCGGTCACGCCGTTTTCCAGTAAACCCCGTCGCAATATAGCCGTGGTTTCCAGGCCTTGTGTTGGATCAGCCCCTGGTTTTCCGGAGCAGATGTAGTGGTCAAAATGGCCAGCTGCGGCCGCGGCCGCAGCCAGAGCGGCTGCTTCAGAGGCCTGTGGCGATACACCGAAGCGGAGGATTTTTCGCCCACTGCAGGGATAGCGATCCGTGAAGCGGGTCAATTGCCGTATGCCATCGGCATTGTGCGCATAATCCATGATGATGTGAAAGCGGCCGTTATCGTGCACATTGAGCCTGCCGGGCAGTGAGTCATAGCTCATTTCAAACTGTTCCAGAGCCTGGCGGATATTTTTGGTGCTGAAGCCCAGCGCATGACCGGCCGCAATGGCATGCATGGCATTGCTGATGTTATGTTGCGCCGCACCCATGAAGGTGGCGGGTATGGAATTGACCGCGATAATAGGGGTGCTCTGATTGGTTTCATCCAGAACTATCCAGTCTTCACCTTGCTGCTGCTTGAGGTGGATTACGCTGACAGCAGACTTTGTCCTTGCACGCACTTCAGCCGGATTGTGCAAAAAAGTCGACAGGTAAATTTTTCGACCCGGTAAGTAAGGCAGCATTTGGATGCACAAGGCATCATCGCCATTGAGTACCACGCTGCCAATGCAGCGTTCCAGTATGGAGCGTTTGACTACGGCCATATCCTCAACCGTTTCTACACCGTGCTCGCCCAGGTGGTCGGCTGTAACATTGGTGCAGACTGCAACATTACTCAAGTCATAGGCAAAGCCGGCGCGCAGCACATCGCCTCTGGCCGTTTCCAGCACGGCCAGATCAACCTTGTCGTTCTCAAATACCAGACAATGGCCCAGAAACCCGGATCGGTCGCCAAATTCCTTGAGTTCTATGTCGAAATAGACTCCGGTAGTTCGTGCCATGCCTACGAACAGGGATTCGGCCCGGGCCATGCGGGCAATCATGGTTGAGGTGGTGGTTTTGCCATTGGTGCCGGTGACGGCAACGATGGGTATGCGGCACTGACTGCCGGGTGGATACAGCCAATCCAGAAGTCGATCATAGATATTCGCCAGCAATTGCGGCTCCTTTGCCAGCAGCGACTCCAGCTTCGGCGATGGGTCCAGATCTGTCAACACCCATGGGTGGTGAGTGTTCTGCGCTGCAGCGCCAGGCTTGAAACGGATCAGCAGCACTCCACAATCCAGAGCCAGGGCTATGATTTTGGCCAATGATTCGGTCACAGGATCCAGCGTGGTTCTGTGGCCATCCTGCAGTGCTGTGTATAAGGTGTCGCCGACAAACAAAAGATCCAGAACAGGACCAGCCAGCTCTGGTTCCAGCATAAAACTGCTGTTGCTGAAGATCGGCCAGCTGAGCATTCGCTCCAGCGCGGCTTCATTGTCAACTCGCCAGCCATCGACGGCCTGGGGATTCCTTTGCAGGGGTCTGAGTCGCAATGGATAACCCAAACGCCTGGCTGCCCGTCGTGCCCGGGTTGGACTGCCAGCCACCATCAGCGACCAGTCCTGGATTGGGCCAGCTGCGCCGAGCTCGGCCACCAATGACCACATAGCCCGGCGATCCTTCATCAAGGTGAATCCTGGCTCTGGCCGGGAGATGCTGAACAAGCCATCCAGAATCACCCGGTGACGACTGTGACCCAGCATGATTATGCCATTGGGTGCCACGCGGAAACTGGCTGGCAAATCTCCATAGGGTTCGCGTTCCAGCCGCAACACCGGAATCTGCCTGGCCTTGGCGGCAGCCATCAGCGTCCAGGTTTCAGCGGGTGTCACCAGGGGCCGGGTGAAGGCCAGAAAATTCTCTAGTGCCCCGGCCAGAGGCAGGTCTGCATCGTGCAACAGAACCTGCCAGTGCAGCTGTGGACAGACCTCAGCAAGGATGCGCATGGCCAGGTCTCCGGCTTGCTCACCACTGGGGATATCATCGTGCTGGAAGATCAGGCGATAGCGGGCTTGTTGGGTTGCCGGATCCTGGTCTTGTAAAAAATCCTCAAACTGCAATGCATGCCCGGCAGCATTCTGCAGCGCCAGAGCCAGGTGGCAGACGTAAGCGGCCAGTCGGGCAATGGCAGTTCGGCCTTGTTCGATTTCTGCCCACACCTGTGCATCAAGATTGATGCCCAGCGTGGACAGTTTGGCTGGCAACTGCAGTTGCAGCAGCCGTGAAATTTCATCGAATTGGCTGGCTTCGCTGGCTTCGGCCTGCAATACCATTTCGACCACTGTTACCTCAGCACGGCGACTGGGGCCCATGGTCGATACGAACTCTACAACGCGCATATCGGTGAGTCGGGCCTCAAGCCAGTTTCAAAGGCAGAGCCTGCAAGGCCCGGAAAAGTGAGCGCTTCTTCCAGCGTGGCTTCGGATCGGCCAATTCCAGATTCGGGAATTGCTCCAGCAGCCGGGTGAATGCAATCCGGGCCTCACTGCGCGCCAGTTTTTCACCCAGGCAACGATGAACGCCCAGCCCGAAGGACAGGTGACGGTTGGGCTTGCGCTCTATATCAAAACAGTCGGGCTCAACAAACTGGGCCGGATCGCGATTGGCTGCAGACAACACCAGGGAGACCCGCTCGCCGATATTCAGCTCCTGTTCGTGCAACTGCAGTGGGGTGGTGGCCACCCGAAAAGTTGCGCGCTGGAATGGCGATTCAAAACGCAGGGCTTCATCGATCATGCTGTCTATCAGCTCGGGTTGCTGGCGCAGTTTTTCCATTTCGCGCGGATTTTTCAGCAGCGTGTAAAGGCCACTCCCCAGCAGGTTCAGGGTAGTTTCATGGCCGGCCAGCAGTAACAGCATGCACTGTGCGAGCGCTTCGGGGGGGCTGCACTTTGCGGCTGCGGTGTCGGCCATCAACGCTGCCATGATGGACCCGTGAGGAGCTGTTGGGCCAGCCATCAGTTCGGCGAAATACTCTGTCATTTCGCGCAGTGCCTCGGTGCCGCGCTGCCTGATCGCGGGATCGCTGATGGTGGAATCAAAGCCCAGGCCCAGGTCATTAGTCCAGCGGCGCAACAGGCCTGCTTCTTCAAAAGGTGTTCCCAATAACTGCGTTATGACATTGACTGGGAATGGCTCGGCAAAGCTGGCGATGAAATCCACTTCATCATGTTCGCGCATGTCATCGAACAGCTGATCGGCCAGCCGTGTGATCATATGGCTGATGCTGTTGACACCGGCCTGGGTAAATGGGGCACTGATCAGATTGCGCAGGCGCGTGTGATCCGGCGGGTCTGAATACAGCAGCATGTAGTGGAAGGGATTACGCTGGCTCTCCGGCACCAGGCGTTTGATGTCCAGCGAGGTATCCTCGGCAGTGCGAAGTATGCTCTTCACATCAGCGTAGCGGGTAATCATCCAGACCCCACCAGTCACACTTTCATCAGGTGTGGCCAGCCAGAAAGCTGATGCCTGTTCGCGCATTTTGCGGTAGACAGGGTAAGGGTCCTGGAAGAATTCTTCGGTGAAAGGGCTGGAAGTGTTCATTCAGTGTCTATAATGTCTGTTCGGACTCTGGCCTATAATGTCCATTGGCAGGTTTCACCCTTCTGTTACCGCTTTGATGATCAAAAACTGAATACGAAGATTATGATATGGAAAATGCACTTGATCTTGAGCTGACAGCAGCAGAAATCAGCGCTTTGTCATCGGTGTACATTAACCGTGGCATTAAACAGGAGTCCTGGGAAATTCAGTCGGTCAGGTTTGAAGGGACATTGCTTACCGCCACTGCCAGGATGACCTCCACCTTCATTTCGCCTACGGATCCCGATGGCTTTCACCTTACCATATTCTGTACCCAGGAAATCCTCGCGCAATTGGCCAATATTCATTTGCATGTGATGGCGGGACACAAAATTAAATGTCGAGAATCCTGGATGCGTGAATGCCATTTCAATTATCGAAATGTGATCCGGCAAACGGAAAACATCCGGGTCGAAATGGATATGGTCTCGCGCAAGTGGGCGGGCGATACGCTGGTTGCCAAAGTGGTCTGTCGAATGACCGATGATCAGGGTGGCCTTTTTATAGCCACTCTTAAGGGTATGTTGCGTTAGCCAGGATAATGACGCCAGAACTGCCCTGGGTGATAAGCGGCAAGGCTTTGGGCTCTGGCATCAGGGGGGTGAGTTGACTTTACAACTGCTGCTCAGCCCCAGCAAAGCCAGCTGACAGAAGTTTCAGTCATCTCTGCTGAAAAGCTTATAAGCGGGTTTAGCTTCAAGCCGCTAATGCCTCAACATGGGAACGCGCACAAGGTCCCAATGCATCCAGGTTATAGCCACCTTCCAGCACCGACACGACGCGACCATTGCAAGCCTGTTCGGCAAAGTTGCAAATTTCACGCGTAATCCAGTAGTAGTCATCGAACTGCAAATTCAGTTGCGCCAGCGGGTCGGCTTGATGCGCATCAAAACCGGCTGAAATCAGGATGAGGTCGGGTGCAAAGGCATGCAGGGCCGGCAAACCCAGCGTAATCCAGGCGTGGCGGAATTCTTTGCTGCCCGAACCCGGCGGCAGGGGCAGGTTGAGGATGTTGCCGCAGCCGGTTTCATCGGCATGGCCAGTGCCGGGATAAAGTGGATCCTGATGGCTGGAGATATAGAGAACTGACGCGTCGTTTTCGAAGATGGCCTGGGTACCGTTGCCGTGATGCACGTCAAAATCCAGGATGGCCACTTTCTCTGCGCCATGCACTGCCTGTGCGTGCCTGGCAGCAATAGCCACATGATTGATCAGGCAAAAGCCCATGGCCCGGTTGGCCAGCGCATGGTGGCCGGGTGGCCGGGTGGCGCAAAATGCATTACGCGCTTTGCCGGCGTAAATCTGGTCCAGCGCAAAACAGGCGGCGCCGCTGCCGCGCAAGGCAGCGTTGATGGAGCCGGGTGACAGAACAGTGTCTTCATCCAGCTTCACAAAGCCTTCCAAAGGTTCAGCTGCGGTAAGGGCCTGCCAGTAGTGCGGGTCGTGCGCACGGCCGATTTGTTCGATGCTGGCCAGCGGTGCAGGTAACTTTTCAGTACCAGGCAGTTGATCCAGTGCCTCCACCACGGTGCGAATGCGCTGGATGGATTCAGGGTGCATTTTGCCCGTATCGTGATTCAGGCAATCGTCGTGGTGCAGTATCAGGGTGTTCATGGGTGGCACAGGCTAGGGCTATGGGCTGGTATCGGTCAAGCGGTAAATTGCTTCACTCCCATCAGGCTGTTGCAGCAACATCGCAGCCTGCGATGGATTGTTGAGCGCTTTTTGCAATACAGCGCTTAGCGATTGACCGGCAGCTGACTGGTTTCCTTGACCTCTTCAATCACCACATAGCTGCGCGAATTGCTGACTCCGGGCAGCGCCAGGATTTTTTCGCTGAGCAGATCACGGTACTCATTCATGTCTTTCACCCGGGCCTTGATCAAATAATCAAAGTTGCCAGAAACCAGATGGCATTCGAGTATTTGCGACAGTCGACGGGCATGCTGGCGGAACTCGCGGAAGGCATCGGGTGAGTTACGCAACAGGCTGATTTCCACAAATACCAGCAAACTGGCTTCCATCAGGCGTGGCGACAGAATGGCGTGATAGCCGGTGATGTAGCCATCGCGCTCCAGCCGCCGAACCCGCTCCAGGCACGGAGTAGGCGTGAGATTGACCTGGCGCGCCAGCGCCACATTGGAGAGGCGTCCGTCCTTCTGCAGCGCGTCGAGAATCAGGCGATCAGTGCGATCCAGTGGCTTGGGTACAGCCTTGTTCTTTTCTGCTGATATCACCACAAGAATCTCCTTTGTCAGCATAAAATGCCATTAAACAGCAATCAACAGAGAAAAATATCATAAGTTACCCTTTAAAATCAGCACATCAATCTGCCTGGAGTGCTGCAATGAAAATCGGTATGCCCAAAGAAATCAAGAATCACGAGTATCGCGTTGGCCTGGTGCCATCTTCAGTGCGGGAACTGGCTGCGCGTGGGCACGAAGTATTTGTGCAGTCCACAGCGGGTTCTGGAATTGGTGTTCTGGATGCGGAATATGAAGCTGCCGGTGCCACTATTCTGCCGGATGCAGCAAAGATATTCGAAAACGCCGATCTGATCATCAAGGTCAAGGAGCCCCAGGCGGTGGAGCGTGCCATGCTGAAGCCGCATCACACCTTGTTCACCTATTTACATTTGGCCCCCGACGCACCACAAACCGCAGATCTGGTGAGCAGTGGTGCCACCTGCATCGCCTATGAGACCGTAACTGATGCACAGGGCGGCTTGCCCCTGCTGGCACCCATGTCTGAGGTGGCCGGTCGTTTGTCCATACAGGCAGGCGCCCGTTGCCTCGAAAAGGCCCAGGGTGGCTCCGGCGTATTGCTGGGCGGAGTACCCGGCGTGGATCCAGCCAAAGTGCTGATCATTGGGGGTGGTGTGGTTGGCCTGAATGCTGCAAAGATGGCGGTCGGAATGGGTGCACGGGTGGTGGTACTGGATCGCAGTACCCGAGTGATGCGTTTCCTGGATGCTATTTTTGCCGGCCGTATCGAAACCGTGCACTCCACAGCCGACGCTATCGATCGCCATATCCGTGATTCAGACCTGGTCATCGGTGGTGTGCTGGTGCCCGGTGCTGCTGCACCCAAGCTGGTAACCCGCGAGCACCTGTCTTTGATGCGGCCAGGATCGGTAGTGGTGGATGTGGCCATAGACCAGGGTGGTTGTTTTGAAACTTCACATGCCACCACTCACGCTGATCCCACCTACGTGGTGGACGGTATCGTGCATTATTGTGTTGCCAATATGCCGGGAGCCGTGCCGCGCACTTCAGCCTTTGCCCTGAACAATGCCACATTGCCTTTTGCTCTGGCGATTGCTGAAAAAGGCGCCCGTCAGGCCATGCTGGATAATCCGCATTTACTGGCAGGGCTCAATGTCTGTAGCGGAAAAGTAACCTATGAAGACGTAGCCCGTGACCTGGGTTATGAGTACGTGCCCGCACTGGAAGCCTTATAAGCACTGATTCGAATTAAGGAAACTCTGATTTATTCAGAGTTTCCGCGGAATAAGGAGAAGGTGAGGCTGGGAATCGGCCGAGAAGCCGGCCTGGGCCGTGTGCCGCCATTTTCAATGATTGCAAATCATTGAAAATGAAGCAGAACAAAAATGACATTTT
>JANOGQ010000048.1:0-3324 GCA_031406105.1 Lysobacterales bacterium
AGCCAAACCCGGAAACAGGGTACTTAGGGGTCTCCAGGCAAGGACAATCATGGATCAATATCGTGGAACCACCATATGCTCTGTGCGCCGGGGCAACCTAGTTGTCATGGCAGGCGATGGCCAGGTCACTTTGGGAAACACAGTGATGAAGGCTAATGCGCGTAAGGTGCGGCGGCTGTATAAAAACCAGGTGATCGCCGGCTTTGCCGGAGGCACTGCCGATGCTTTTACCCTGTTTGAACGGTTCGAAGGCAAGCTGGAAAAGCATTCCGGGCATCTTGTACGCTCAGCCGTGGAGCTGGCCAAAGACTGGCGCACCGATCGCATGTTGCGACGCCTTGAAGCTTTACTGGCGATTGCCGATGCACAAAATTCCCTGCTGATTTCCGGCAATGGCGATGTGATTGAACCCGAGCACGGCTTGATTGCCATAGGTTCGGGCGGACCTTTTGCTCAGGCCGCTGCGCTCGCCTTATTGAAACACACCGAGCTGGATGCTGAAACCATAGCTCGCAGCGCGCTGGAAACAGCGGCGGGAATCTGCATTTACACCAACAGCAATATCACCATCGAAACTCTGGATACGAATTAAACATGTCACAAATGACCCCTCGTGAAATCGTGCAGGAACTGGACCGGCACATCATCGGCCAGTCCGACGCCAAGCGTGCGGTGGCCATCGCCCTGCGTAACCGCTGGCGCCGCATGCAGGTGGATGAAAGCCTGCGGGGTGAAATTACTCCCAAGAACATCCTGATGATTGGCCCTACAGGCGTTGGCAAAACCGAAATTGCCCGGCGCCTGGCGCACCTCGCCAACGCGCCCTTTATCAAGGTTGAAGCCACCAAGTTCACGGAAGTTGGTTATGTTGGCAAGGATGTGGAATCCATCATCCGCGATCTGGTGGATTCTGCTGTGAAAATGACGCGCGAACAGGCCATGGGCAAAGTGCGCTCCCGCGCCCAGGACGGCGCCTATGACCGGGTGCTTGATGTGCTGTTACCGCAGCGCAGCCACAGCGTGGGCTTTGCCAATGAACCGGTTGAAGAAGATGAATCCATGGCCCGCACCCGCCAGAAAATGCGCCAGAAGCTTGTCCATGGCGAACTGGATGACAGGGACATCGAGTTCGACGTCGCAGCACAGGTCGGCGTGGAAATCATGACGCCGCCCGGTATGGAGGAAATGGCCAGCCAGTTGCAGGGCATGTTCCAGAACCTCGGCGGGCAGAAAACCCAGAAGCGCAAGATGAAAATCAAGGATGCCCTGCCGATACTTGTGGAAGATGAAGCGGCGCGCATGATCAATGACGACGAGATCAAACAACAGGCGGTGTTCAATGCCGAGCAGAACGGCATTGTCTTTATCGACGAACTGGACAAGGTTACCAAGCGTGGAGAATTTTCAGGCGCCGACGTTTCCCGCGAAGGCGTTCAGCGTGACCTGCTGCCGCTGGTGGAAGGCTGTACTGTGTCCACCCGTTACGGCATGGTTAAAACCGACCACATGCTGTTCATTGCCTCGGGTGCTTTCCATCTGGCCAAGCCTTCGGACCTGATTCCAGAATTGCAGGGTCGTTTGCCTATACGCGTGGAGCTGCGCGCTTTGGAGGTAGGCGATTTCACCCGCATACTTACGGAACCTCATGCTTCGCTGACGGAGCAGTATTCAGCCCTGATGGCAACCGAAGGCGTTGAACTGGAGTTCACCGAAGATGGCGTCCGGCGCATCGCCGAAATCGCCTGGCAGGTTAACGAGAGTACCGAAAACATTGGAGCCCGGCGCTTACACACGGTGCTGGAACGTTTGCTCGATTCCATCTCTTACGAAGCACCTGATCGTTCTGGTGAGAAATACAGCATTGATGCCAGCTATGTTAACCAGCACCTGGAAGCCCTGGCCGGCAATGAGGATCTGAGTCGTTACATCCTCTGATACATGACATCCGGACCTGTTCCGGATGGCCAGTATCAGGCGCAGATGCCAGCCGACATCGTTCAGGGTAAATCAGATTCCTGATCGATGTCGAAAGCTGCATTTAGCATGCTGTGGCGTTGGGTGCCGCCCGGGAAATTTTTCAGCAACTGCTGTGCGCCATGATCGCCCTGCAGCTTCAAGAGCCGTGCAAACAGAGCCCGCGGGAAAATGGCTGGTGCACCCGCCACCATGTGGCCCTGTTCGTTGCTCCACTCCGCACTTACTGCCTTGGTAGGTGCGGGCTGCCAGGCTGCCACCAGGCCGTGCAAATCCTCCGTAGTGACCCGCCACTGATCACACAGCAACAGCAAGGCGCCCCGTACGCGCTCCGGCATGGCACGGATACCGCAGGCCAGCGAGGTACCCATACCCTGTTGCCAGTTGTGGTTGTGCACCCGATGCACCGGCAAACCGTGCAGGGCTTGTTCCACCGCCAGCTGCTCGGCCCCGCTCACAACCACAACGCAAGCGGGGTCCAACGCCAACAGCAGTTGGGCCTGGCGGCGCACCAGCGGCATACCATCGATCTGCAACAACTGTTTGGATTGACCGAGGCGGCTGGAACTGCCAGCGGCCAGCAGGATGGCGGCGAAGTTGTTCATGTTACGACCTTGAGTGTCAGCGACAAACCATTGCGGTGATTCAATGCTGCATGGACTTCTGCGGCAATCGACAGCGCAATGGCTTCTGGCAACTCGGCAGCGATATCCAGACCCACCGGACCATGGACCGATTCCGCCGAACAGGCCGCCATCTCACACAACTTATGTCGCCTCGCTGCCGGACCCAGCACACCCAGATAAGCGAGGCTGCCTGGCTGTTGTTCACTACCCCGCAATGGTGCCAGCTGGCGCAAATAGGCCGCATCGTTTTCCAGGTGATGCGCCATGATGATGGCGGCATCAATCTGCTCGAGCTCTACCGCCAGGTACAATTGCTCGGGGCGAGTGACTAAGCTGATGCAAGCCTCTGCAAAGCGCCCCGGATTTGCATAAGACGGCCGATGATCCACCACCCGGCACTCCCAACCCAGTTCAACAAACTGCGCAGCTACTGGCACTGCATCCGGCCCAGCGCCACAAATCAGCACACTGGGCTGCGGAGTGATCTGGACCAGTAAACAACCCGGATCAGCCTGTTTGTAACGCCAGCCTGGCCAGCCAG
The DNA here is from genome assembly GCA_031406105.1 of Lysobacterales bacterium. Taxonomy (GTDB): domain Bacteria; phylum Pseudomonadota; class Gammaproteobacteria; order Xanthomonadales; family SZUA-36; genus JAWXBM01. The sequence continues at coordinate 3,142 of JANOGQ010000048.1, forward strand.
GCAGTACCGACTGACTGGCCATTCGGGCCAGCTGCGGATTGCCGCAAAACTGGGCATCATTGTTCAACAGCGCCATTTCGCCCAGTGTAAATTCACCAGTCTGCTCGGCAACATGCATGGCCACGATCACCGGTTTGCGGCCGCGCAGAGAATCGCCCAGCCAATCCAGTAATCGAAAGCCAC
>JANOGQ010000063.1:0-2499 GCA_031406105.1 Lysobacterales bacterium
TATACCCTCGAAATAGGGAATCATCCGACCGAGCACGATGACTGAGGTCCACAGCAGAAGCGACAGGCCGGCGACCCAGCGGATGCTGGTGCGGGTATTCTGTCCGGGAACATCCGTCAAATTATTCCAATCCAGGGCGAACTTGAACCACAGTGCGTTGCATCCAGCCAGCAGCACAGCGAGCATCTTTAGCCGGAAAGCCAGATTCGGGTAGTAGGTGAAGGGGTCAGAGAATACGAACAGGATGCCGGTAGTGAGATTTATGACGAATCCGAGCAGGGAAATGGGCAGCAGCGGGATGACGGAACGCAGTGACATACCCGATGCAATACCCACAAAGCGCAGGTCCACGACGAAAATCGGACCCGCCAGCAGAATCAGCCCAACGAAATGTAAGGTTTCCAGCGTTGGAAACACCCAAGCATTGTCGAGGATAAAGCGGGCAACTGCACTTTCGCCCATCCACGACAGAATGTAGTTGACGGACACGCTTCAGGCCCCGTCCACGTAGGCTATGAGCCGACCGGCAACGATGATACCCAGCAGTGCAAGAGTTGAGATTGCCGCCATGACCCGGGTTGACACGGACAGCTTGCGAATCGGTTGTGGACTGGAAAAAATCTGCCGCGCCATGGTGGCCACCAGCACGATCGTAGTCGAGAGCAGAATGAGTTTCAGCTGGAACGGAGCACTGGTGATGAATCGTTCTACGTCCGCGATGAACAGCAGGGCGCCCGACACCGCGTTGAGCAACAGGCCTGCCCAGCAGATCCGGTAGATGGTCTTGAGACCGGTGAATGACATTCCCGAGGCGAGGCCCAGCACGCGCAGGTTGATGATCAGAACAAGGCCCCCAAAAATCGCCATTCCAACGGCGTGGGCGCTCAGTATGATGGGGTAGCCCCACATGCTTTCCTGGACCATTCGCGCCATCGCGGTGTTCGCGAGCCATTCAAGCATGCAAGGACCTGCTATCGGCTTGCTGAATCGTCACTGAGCCTAATCGGCTAGCAGCTGTTCGATTTTCGCGTCCGGATAGCTGAGCATTTTGCCCAGGGACCATGCCAGCTCCTTCCGCGCGGTGGCGTCGTAACTGCCGTCCGCAACCAGCTCGGCCTTGCGTGCCTTCATGGCCTGGTATTCTGACAGCGTGTCGCCGCGATAGATGATCAGTACGTCCTTGCCCTCGGTAGCCGACACCGGAAAGAGATCGGTCACAAGAAAGTCAGGCTCACGATGGATTTCGACGTCCCATTCGGCCGCTCTCTTGCGCACCTCCCGTTCCAATTGGTCCATTTCTGCCGGTGGCAGCGCCTGACTGAGTGCCATTTTCTTAAGCCCGATATCAACGATTTCTGCAAACGTGCTGAAGTTGCCGATCGCGTAGGAAAGCGGGTCAAGGGTCCAGTCGGAATCTTCACCGGGGCCGGCAGACCTCGCATGCGGACTGGCAACGAGCAACACGAAGGTCAGTGCGACTAGCGATGCGACCAGGGCGGGTGAGATCCTTTTCATGCTTTGTCTCTTGGCTGCATTCCGAAACCTCAACTCAACGGGATCCGTCATCCACAGGCTCACCAGGCGTCTCCAGTCCGCGCCGCTTGTCAATGTCATCGAGCAGCAGTTCCTTTTCCGCCCCCACTGTGTTACCACCTCGCAACTGGGTGCCATCCTCGAGTTCGATCAGCTTCCAGTCGAGCGCCGGCGAGCCATCGCGCGCAGGGTAGCCCGAAATCTTGATAACGGTGCCGGGCTTGAGCATGTCGTTGTTCCATCCACGCCGCTTGAGCACACCGGCGGCGTTACCCTCAGCAAACCACTTCTGGACCTCGCCGCCCTCGGTGGTAACGTCGAAATAGATGCGCGCATGGGGATTGATCAGCCGAAACTCGGTGATGACACCTGTAACCGTAACCATGTCGGCAGTGATGTCGTAATGGGAAGCCGGGTTGTGATGCGCGGCAAGCGGCGCCCAGGCCCCAAAGCCCAGGATCAGGAACAGCAGGCATACCCATTGGCTGGGCAGATCGTTTCGGCGATGGCTCAATTTCATGTGGGACATCAGTACACCCCTGTCAGCGATTCACAATCAAACGTATCCAGTTCCCAGCCTTCCATCCGCAACATCCGGCGGTGACTCTGGAACGGTTTGGTGAAAATTGCCGGGTCGATGATCTCAAGCACGAGCTCGAGTGATTCACCGTCCTCGGCGAGCGTATAACGCTCCACGGCCTGGGCGTCCACGCTCAGCGTGAGCGGCTTGTCGTTTGGAACACCGGTTTCCGCAGGCAGCATGAGCGCCGTTTTCACAACCAGGGTCCGGCCTTCATAGTGCCCTATGGAGTGGCCCAGCCGGGTCGGCCCCACACCTTCCGGATGGCTTTCCAGGTCAAGATGCACAACCCGCTCCGCATTCCAGTATTCGTAACGCAAAATCACCCTGTCCGGATGTTGCTCGATCTCAAGCGGCAGGGGAGCCGTTACCTGGTGGCGCAGGCC
>JANOGQ010000079.1:0-14807 GCA_031406105.1 Lysobacterales bacterium
CTGCAGAGTGATCTCGCAAGCCAGTTCCGGATTCTGGCATAAATTCATGAAACTGCCTGCGCTGGCGCGCAGTTCGCGATATTCGGGCAGGTAACGGCCGGCCTGTCGCATGATCCAGACCGGAGTACGCTCCACCGGTTGGCGCAACAGTGCGCGGATCAACAGATCATTTTCTGGTTTACTGGAGGTGCTCATTATTCAGCCTGATGCATGCAGTTGGGCTCGCTGGAGTTGATCGGAGTCGGAGTTATTATTGTTTGCGGCAGGCTTGCAGCGCTGCTTCGATCTGCCGGTTGCTGCTGGCGCTGTCTATGGTAGCCCGCCCTGCATGCTCCAGCAAAATCAGCCGCAAGCCACCGGCCAGCGCTTTCTTATCCAGTTGCAAGGCCTCCAGTATGGCTGCGTTGGATACCTGTTTCGGCAGCGAAGTCGGCAATCCCAGAGACTGCAGCAAGCGGCTTAGTCTTGCCGCAATGCCCGCTGTGCACAAACCACGCTGTTCGCTCAAGGTGGCGGCAATCACCATACCGATGGCCACAGCCTCGCCATGCAGGTATTTGGAATAGGCAGTGATAGCTTCCAGCGCGTGGCCGAAACTGTGTCCGAAATTCAGAATGGCGCGAATACCCGCTTCTGTTTCATCCGCGGCCACCACCCTGGCTTTGCACTCCACTGAGCGGCGAATCAGATAGGCAAGAGCAGCAGTCTGACGCGAATTGATAGCTTCAACCGAATCTTCCAGCCACTCCAGAAATTCGCTGTCCATGATGGCGCCATATTTCACTACCTCAGCCAGGCCTGCGCGGAATTCGCGCAAGGGCAGGGTATTCAGGGTTTGCGTATCAATCAACACCATGCCCGGCTGGTGAAATGCGCCCAGCAGGTTTTTGCCTTTGCTGTGGTTGATGCCGGTTTTGCCGCCTACCGATGAATCCACCTGTGCCAGTAAAGTGGTGGGCACCTGGAAAAACTGCACACCGCGCATGTAAGACGCCGCCGCAAAGCCACAAATATCCCCGACCACACCGCCGCCCAAGGCAATCAGGTTGCAATCACGGCGCGCCTGCATATGCACCAGGCTGTCGAGTATCCCGGACCAGGTTGCCACCGTTTTGTGAGGCTCACCGTCAGCAATGATATGGCTGGAAACTTGCCGATCGCCCAGGGCAGTCAGCAGCCGGTTCAGGTACAAAGGCGCCACGACTTCATTGCTGACTATCAGGGTTTTGCCTGCTTTCAGTGTTTGCCAGGGTTCGGCCTGATCCAGCAAGCCCTCGCCAATGTGCACCGGGTAACTCCGCTCCCCCAGCTCAATCTGCACGGTAAAAGATTCAGTCATGGCTTACTGCCTGTAGGTTGCTGGCGGAGCTACTGGCCACCAGTGCACGATAAATGCGTTCCACGCTGTTTTCCACCGAGCGATTGTGTGCGGCGAACTTAAAATCGGCCAATGCAGCGTATAGCGGGTCCCGCTCTTTCGCCAGCTGGATCAATTTGGCTTCGCGGTCATCCAGCTGGATCAATGGTCTTGCCTTGTCATGCCGTAACCGGGCCAACTGCTGTTCTACCGTGGCCTGCAGATAGACCACCAGGCCGCGCTCATGCAGCAACTGGCGGTTACGCTCGCGCAAAATGGCTCCGCCGCCAGTGGCGACCAATACCTGCTGTGCGGCCGTAAGTTCGTCCAGAATCTTCGATTCGCGATCCCTGAAGCCTTCTTCGCCCTCAATTTCAAATATCAGGCTGATATCCACCCCGGTCCGATTCTTTATTTCCTGGTCGGTATCATGAAAACTCAGGCCCAGGCGGCTGGCCAGCTTCTGTCCAATGGTGGTTTTTCCCGAACCCATGGGCCCGATCAGGAAAACATTCCTCATCTTGCTGAGCTGCTATGACAGGGCTTGCAAACGTGCAAGAGGGCTGAACATTGGGTAACATGGCGAATCTTCCCCATCCCCCAGAACCTGTTTCCGATGATTCGATTTTTCCTGATTTTCACGGTCTTGCTGGTTGGTTTGTTCACACTGGAAATTCTACAGCCGGTGGAACAGCACGTCATCCTGCCATTTACTTCCATGGTGGCTGATTTCAGCGTTTGGCTGATCAAGTTTTTTGATGATGGCGTTGTTGCATTTTCCAATGTTATCCGTGACAAGGAAACCGGTTTTGGTGTGCGCATTGAGCGAGGCTGCAATGGTGTGGAGGCCATGATTATCCTGTTTGCGGCCTTGTTTGCATTTCCTGCACCATTGAAAAACAAGCTGGTCGGGCTGGTGGTGGGATTCTTTGCCATCCAGGGCTTGAACATCGTGCGGATTGTCAGCCTGTTTTACATGGGCCAGTGGAACCAGGTTGCTTTCGAGTGGTTCCACCTCTACTTGTGGCAAGCGCTGATTATCCTCGATGCCCTGGTGGTCTGGTTGATCTGGTTGCGCACTTTGCCACAAGCCAAAGCGGCTCGTGAACGCAGGGCTGCTGCAGCTTCGATCCAATAGCCGCGCCGCACCTGAATTGAACAGCTGAGCTGCTTATGCCCTCATTGCCACTGAGCGAGGCCATCATTCAGCGTTTCAACCGGGCGATGCACGAAGCGCGGATTGCGGGTGAAGTTGAGCCAACCGCCATGGTGCTTGCCAGCTCTGATGGTGCAGGGAGGCTCAGTACCCGTACCGTTTTGCTCAAGGCCCTGGATGCTGACGGCTTTGTTTTCTTTACCAATCTGCAAAGCAACAAAGGCCAGCAATTGTTGGCTAATCCCCGGGCTGCGGCGACTTTTTTCTGGAAATCCACCTACTGCCAGGTGCAGTTGCAGGCTGATATCGAGCAGGTTTCGGATGAAGAGGCGGATGCCTATTTCTCTACCCGTGATCGGGGCAGCCAGATAGGCGCATGGGCATCCCTGCAATCCAGGCCATTGGAAAACCGGGATTTATTGCTGCAACGTGTCGCTGAGTTTGAAGAAAAATTTGCTGGTGCTGAAGTACCAAGGCCAGGATACTGGAGCGGCTTTCGCCTGAAACCGGACGTGGTGGAGTTCTGGCATGGCAGGGAATTCCGCCTGCATGACCGCTTTCGCTATATCCAGCTGGATAATGAGTGGCGTGAATTGCGCCTTTACCCCTGAGCCGCTAAGCCCAGCTTGCTAAGCCGGCGCCGCGAAGCCTTAACTCTTGGCCCCGAGCCCTGAACCCTGAGCCCTGAGCCCACCAACTCACTGAGTGTATAACTGCTGCCGGAACTCCAGCTCAAAAGCCTTGGGTTCAGTGGCTAGCTTGATGTTGACCTTGAAGTTGTAACTTTCCATATTATGTATGGGCAACTCGCCGATGTAATAAAGGCCGCCTTCGGGGTCGGAAATCTCCCGCATGGCTACATCCCGCCGTTGACCACTGAGGTTGATAGCCTGCGTGGTGATCTGGGCTTGCACGGGCTGGCCTGACCCGCCGGCAGACATGTCCATCACAGTAATATTCACCAAGGCTCTGCTGCCAGATCGCTTGATGCCATATCCCTGGGCAACCTGGGCCGGGATCAGGTCGGAATTGATTACATTGTAGTGCACAGCATACTGACCAAAATCCTGTGATTGCTGGGCGACTAATGGGCCGCAGGCGATTATCAGCACAATTGCGGCGAGAAAATTCAGGCGCTTCATCAAGTCACCTCTTTGCTGGTTTGGGCAAACCTGATTTATTCAGAGTTGCCGCGGCATAGGGACGAGTCTTAAAAACCATGCTCTTTCACCATCCTAGCAGATGAATCATAAAACGTATGGCAATAAGAGCGAATAAGGCTGACAGATCAATGCCTGCGATGGGTGGAATCACCCGTCGTATGGGGCGCAGCACCGGTTCGGTCAACTGATATAGCAGTGGCACAAAGGGATGACGTAAACCTTGCCCCACCCAACTCAGGATAACTGAGGCAATGATGAGGAAGAAATAGGTGGTCAACAGGGTCATGCACAATTTGATAATGGCGAACGGGACGATCTGGGCCCAGGCCATTACCTTGGAGCTGAGTTGAATGGCCAGCCAGACGCTGAATATTTCCAGAGTTATCATTAAAACAAGCGAGGCGGTATCGAGCCGACCGATCGACGGAATCCCGCGTCGCAAGGGAATGATGGCGGGGTTGGTAAGTTTGACCAGGAATTGTGACAAAGGATTGTAGAAATCGGCACGCACCCACTGCAACAGCAAGCGCAGCAACACCGCGGTAATGTAGAGATCAAGCAAAGTGCTGATCAGGAATGTAAAAGCATTGGCGGGTGAAATATTCATGATGCTGCAGACAGTTTTTTGCCGCGTTGCCGGGCTGCCTGGGCTGCCTCAAGCACCAGCTTGCGCAAACCGCCCTGCTCAAAGGCTTCAACGGCAGCCTCAGTAGTGCCGCCCGGTGAGGTGACGCGTAGTCGCAGTTCTGCAGGGCCATCACCCGCATGACTGGCCTGTGCCAGCATGGCACCTGCGCCGATGCAGGTTTTGCTGGCCAGTTGCCGGGCAATATTGGCCGGCAGGCCCAAAGATTCGCCCGCCTGGATCAATGCCTCAGTCAGCAGGAAAAAGTAAGCCGGGCCACTACCGGAGATGGCAGTGACCACGTCCATCCATTCTTCCCGCTCAATCCAGACGATATCACCTGCCGCAGCAAGAATGCGCTCCGCCTGCTCACGGTGGTGCGTGCGGCAATGGCGGCTGGCGCATAAGCCTGAAATGCCTGAGCCAATCAATGCAGGCGTGTTGGGCATGCAGCGAATGACGGCCTGATCCGGGTTCAGTTGCCCCGTAATGCGGGCAATGGTGATGCCGGCCGCAATCGAAAGAATCAGCTGGGCAGGTAGCACCTGGCTCTTTATTCCGGGCAAAATCCTGCTCATCACTTGTGGCTTGACGGCCAGCACAATCACATCGGCATCGTCCACAACTTCGGTTGGACTGCTAAAAGTTTCCACCGCAAAATCCGAGCGCAGGCGATTTCGTGCCTGCTCATCGGGATCTGCAACGCGTATAAGCAGGCCAGGTTTTGCCTTGCGTAACAGGCCGCTGATCAGTGCGGTTGCCATGTTGCCGCCGCCGATATAGGAAATTTTCATAGCTAAGTTCTTGTTCCAGATGGACTTGTAATCATTCAGCGTGCTCCCAGAAGGTCTGTGCCTATCCGAACCATGGTACTGCCGGCTTTAATAGCCGATTCCAGATCAGCCGACATGCCCATGGACAAGGTGTCGAGCTCCAGCCCCTCAGCACGCAACTGCTCGAACAGCTGCCTCATTCTATCGAAGCTGCTATCGGCCAGGTCAGAAGAATGAATGCTGGGTATGGCCATCAGCCCACGGAGTTTCAAGCGCGGCAAACTGCTGGCCAGCCTGGCCAGGCCGGCAACTTCTTCAGGCTTGATGCCGGCCTTCTGTTCTTCCAGGTCAATATTGACTTGCAGAAGGATATTCAATGGCGGCAGCGATGGGGGCCTTTGATCAGACAGGCGGCGCAACAGCTTTTCACGATCGGCACTTTGTACCCAGCTGAAATGCTCGGCCACCTCGCGGGTCTTGTTGGATTGCAAGGGCCCGATAAAATGCCAGATGATGTCCAGATCTTCCAATTGCTGTTGTTTTTGCAAAGCCTCCTGCACGTAGTTTTCGCCAAATTGTCGCTGCCCGGCGGCATAAAGGCTGCGAATCCGGTCGGCTGAATGGAGCTTGCTGACCGCCAGCAAAGCAACGGAATCCGCCAGGCGGCCGGAGTTCTCCAGAGCCAGGTCAATTCGTGAACGCACCTTGTGAAGATTGGTCTTTAAGTCATTCATCTTGCAGCAAGACTATGCATTGTTTTAAGGTAGTATACGAGACATGGGGTTTGGGTGGCCTGACAGGATGTCAGGCGCTCCAAGTGGGCATTGTAACGTGACCAGGTTGTATCAAGGAGAGATCATGGATATCGCGGAACTTCTGGCTTTTGCAGTTAAAAACAACGCTTCGGATTTGCACTTGTCATCTGGCTTGCCACCGATGATCCGCGTGGACGGGGACATTCGTCGCCTGACTTTGCCCGCGATCGATACTCCCCAGTTGGCCGAATTGCTCTACAGCACCATGAGCGACCAGCAGCGACGCGACTTTGAAGCCAATCTGGAAGTTGACTATTCCTATGCAGTTTCGGGTTTGGCGCGTTTTCGTGTGAACTGTTTTCATCAGGATCGTGGCCTCGGCGGTGCGTTCCGTACCATTCCGGATGCGGTCTGGAAACTGGAAGACATCGGCGCACCCCCCATATTCCGCGAAATCATTGATATTCCTCGCGGTCTGGTGCTGGTAACCGGGCCTACAGGATCGGGCAAGTCCACCACGCTTGCGGCCATGATCGACCATCTCAATTCCTATGTAGAAGGGCATATCTTAACAATCGAAGACCCGATCGAATTTCTGCACAAGAGCAAACGCTGCCTGATCAACCAGCGCGAAATTCACCGGGATACGCACGGTTTCAATCAGGCCCTCAGGGCTGCCTTGCGTGAAGACCCGGATATCATTCTGGTCGGCGAAATGCGCGATATTGAAACCATACGGCTGGCTTTGACTGCGGCGGAAACAGGACATCTGGTGTTTTCAACTTTGCACACCAGTTCTGCGGCCAAAACCATCGATCGCATCATCGACGTTTTCCCGGCTGGTGAGAAGTCCATGGTTCGTTCCATGCTTTCTGAATCGCTGCGTGCGGTAATCGCACAAACCCTGATGAAGCGCACTGGCGGTGGTCGCGTGGCAGCATGGGAAATCATGATTGCCAATCCGGCCATTCGTAACCTCATCCGCGAAGACAAGATTGCGCAAATGTATTCTGCCATCCAGACCGGTCAGGCAATTGGTATGCAAACACTTGACCAGCACCTGGATTCCCTGTGCAGTCGTGGCATTATTACCCGGCAGGAAGCCGCGAAACGTGCCGTTGACAAGAAGATGTTCCAGTAGGAGACCAACATGAGCATCGTTGATAACTGGTTGAAGCAACTTCATGAAGAAGTGGGCTCGGACCTGTTCGTTTGTGTAGACGCACCGCCCTGTATCAAAGTGAATGGCAAGATCAAGCCCATCTCAACCGATGTCTTGTCCGCGGATGATACCCGGGCGGTCGCATACGGCATGATGAGCGACCTGCAGAAAAACGATTTCATTCAGACCAGTGAATGCCAGTTTGCCTATACGCTGGATGCCGATGTACGCTTTCGTGTCAGTGCTTTCATGCAGCAGGGCGCAGTGGGTGTGGTTTGCCGTCGCATCGAAAGCAAGATCCCCACTTTTGAAGAACTGGGTTGCCCGGATGTCATGTCCGAACTGGCTCTGCAAAAGCGCGGAATTGTTCTCTTTGTGGGTGCTACCGGTACCGGTAAATCTACTTCGCTTGCAGCCATGGTGGGTTATCGCAATCAGCGCATGACCGGGCACATCATCACCGTCGAAGACCCTATCGAGTATGTGCACCGTCACGGCAAAAGCCTGATCAGCCAGCGCGAAGTAGGCATTGATACCGAGTCTTTCGAAGTAGCCTTACGCAATACACTGCGCCAGGCGCCGGATGTAATCATGATTGGCGAAGTGCGTACCCGTGAAGCTATGGAACATGCCATATCATTTGCCGAAACCGGCCACCTGGTTTTATGCACCTTGCATGCCAATAATGCCAACCAGGCGCTGGATCGCATTCTGCATTTCTTCCCCGAGGACTATCGCGAACAGTTGCTGCTGGATCTCTCCTTCAACCTCAAGGCGACCATAGCCCAGCAATTGATTCCTGCCATCGATGGCTCCAGGCGTTGGGCTGCTTTTGAAGTTCTGATGGCTACGCCGCTGGTCAAAGACCTGATTCGTAAAGGTGAGATCAATCAGCTGAAAAACGTCATGCGCGACTCATCCCATCACGGCATGATTACTTTCGACAAGTGCATGTTCCGCATGTACAAGGAAGGCAAGATTTCCTACGACGATGCCTTGAGACACGCTGATTCTTCCAATGAAGTCCGCTTGATGATCAAGCTGGATGAAGGGGGCGATGCCGATACTCTGACACGCGGGCTGGAAGGAGTGGAAGTGCTGGGTGGCAACTATTAAGGAAGCCCTGGTCAATTCAGAATTTTCTTGCTGCTTGCCTGGCTGCAATCCGCCATTGCACTTGTTCTTGAGGCTTGATGTTCAGAACGGGTTAACCGTTTGTTAACCCGCAATGGCCTACTATGCCTGCTTTCTGATGAGTGCCAGCCATGCGCATATTGATCATTGAAGATAATCCGGATATTGCAGCGAATATTGGTGATTATCTTGAGGACCACCGCCACACCGTGGATTTTGCCGGCGATGGCGTGACCGGGCTACACCTCGCTATCGTCAATGACTTTGATGCCATTGTGCTGGATCTCGCTTTACCCGGTATGGATGGCCTGGAAGTATGTCGCAAGCTGCGTGAAGATGCCGGAAAGGATACACCCGTGCTGATGCTGACGGCGCGAGACCGTTTACAGGATAAGCTTGCAGGGTTCACCAGTGGCGCAGATGATTATCTGGTTAAACCGTTTGAACTACAGGAAGTCGAAGCGCGATTGAATGTGTTGGCCCATCGCGGCCGCCGTCGTGTGCGCCGGGAGCTGAAAGTGGGTGATCTTCAGTTCAACCTCGATACCCTGAGTGTGCTGCGGGGCGAGACGGAGATTTACCTCAATCCGATAGGCTTGAAGCTGTTGCAATGCCTGATGCAAGCATCACCCAACGTGGTCTCGCGCAATGAGTTGGAAATGGAAGTGTGGGGCGAAGAGTTACCTGACAGTGACAGCTTGCGGGTGCATATCCATTCTTTGCGCAGCGCCATCGACAAGCCGTTTGGCAGCAATATGATCCAGACACGGCACGGCATCGGCTACAGGCTGGTAGAAGCGGATGCAGTACCGCCGCAGGCTTAGAAGTCGGATAGTCCTTTCCTTCCTGATATTTGGCACACTGCTGAGTGTGCTGTTTGCCATCAGCACCCTGTTCCTGCAGAACTACCTTGAAGATGAACTCATAGGCTCTACGCTGGAACAGGAGCTGGATGACTACATCAACCAGCTGCGACTGGATCCGACTGTCGTTGAGCCTTTTTACACACGAATACAGGGCTATGTAACCCGGCCAGGTGATCCCAATCAGACCGTCGATGCCGATATTCGTGAATTACCGGCTGGTGTGCACAATGTCAAAATTGGGTCTGCGGTATTCAAAGCGGCAGTGCGCAAGGATGATGACTTGTGGGTGTTCCTGATTTACGACCTGACCGAGAATCAACTCCTTAAAAAACAATTGTTGCTGGCCTTGATTGGCGTGGTGCTGGTTTTTTCATTGCTCTCATTCACTCTTGGAGCCTGGTCATCGCGCCGGGTCATGAAGCCGGTAACCGACCTGGCTGATCGGCTGGAGACACTGGGTGGTGAAGGCCAACCGGTCAAATTATCAACCCAGTTTGCCGATGATGAAGTGGGACAACTGGCGATGGCGCTGGACAGCTATGCCGAACGATTGCATCAGCTGGTCGAGCGCGATCGCGAATTCAATGCCGATGTCAGCCATGAACTGCGTTCGCCGCTGACAGTGATTACCGGTGCAACCGAGCTATTGTTGGCGCAGCCTGACCTGGATCCAAAAATCCGCACACGCCTGTTGCGGATTGCCCGCGCGGCGCGACAATCAGCCGACATTACTACAGCCTTGTTGCACCTGGTGCGTGCCGAGCAAGGTATCGACAGGGACTCATCCGCCCAGAATGTCGGACAAGTGGTGCGGGACCTGGTGCATTTGTATGAGCCCCTGATCGGCAACAAGGACTTACATCTGGAAGTGAGGGAGGATGACAAGGTTAGTGTCATCGCCCCGGAGTCCGTTATCGCGGTAACGGTAGGAAATCTGATCGGCAACGCCATGCGCTACACCCATAGCGGACAGGTGCTGATCACCATAGGAAATGGCCGCGCGGTGATCGAAGACACCGGCCCCGGCATCCCGGAAGAGGACCTTGACCGGGTTTTCGAACGCCATTACCGCGGGCAGAATGTCAGCGGAAAGGGTTCTGGCCTGGGACTTGCAATAGTCAAACGCCTTTGTGAACTTTATGGCTGGTCCATCGTATTCAGTAATCGGGGCAGCGGCGGGCTGCGCGCTGAGTTGCTGTTCTATCCGGAACAGGAATAATCCAGCCCAAGCTGCTCTGCAACACTTGCGATTGAGGCCTTGCACCGTTAACGTGGCAACCGGATTCAGCCAGGAGTATTGGGGATGAGCATTATTTTCTGTCAGGCCTGCGGCAAAAAGATTTCCGATAAGACCAGCCTGTGTGGTCATTGTGGCTTCCAGCGTGGCGAAGTCAGTGAAGAGCAGTTAGCCGTGTTCCGGCAGCGCAAGGCGCGCGATGAGATCTATCGCTGGAATATGGCCAGCTATGCAGTCATCACTGCCTTTGTCGCCGGCTTTGGCTGGTACTGGTGGGATTCGGATGGCTATCAACAGGCAACTTCATCAGGGCCCTTCATGGTGATGGCGGTATCAGCCCTGGCTTATCTGATTGTTCGGGTTTTTCTTTTCCAGGCCAAACGCAAGCTCAAACTGTTGCGGCAGGCGGCGCCCTGATTTACCGGGCGTTTCGCCCTGCAGGGGCTTCTGTTAATCTTCGCAAATACTTTCATACTGCGTTTACACGCACTACACAACCCGGTTTCCAGCGAGATTTCGATGGCAAAGTCCAAAATTGAATTCTTCACCGATAACGAAAATCTGCTGGATTTCGCCCCGCAGCCAGCGCGTAAAAACCTGCCTGACTGGTTCAGGCAGATGGCTCCATCCATTGATTTGCCTCCGGGGCAATCCAAGTTGCCATTTGGCCTGTCCAAGGTTTTACGCTTGTCCAACCTGAACGCCACAATCCGCCGCTGCCCGGGTGTCATTTCCTATTTGTCGGAAGGTTTCATCATTCCCCTATGGTCCGACTTCCTGGTACAGATTCGCGGCCAGACGGTCTATTGCGTGGGTTCGAATGAACTGGCTCACGCCACGCCGCACAGCAAGCAGATGCAGTACAACACCATGCCTTTGCCCGAGGATTATCTGCAGGATTCCGTTAAATTCACCAATCCATGGAAAGTACGTACACCCCCTGGCTGGTCGGTACTGCTTTCACAGCCCTATTATGATTTTGAACAGCGCTTTTCAGTCGCCACTGGCGTGGTGGATTCGGATGTTTATCACCACATCCATGTGAACACCTTTTTTCGTCGCGGGGACCGGGATCACCAGTTGAAAATGGGTATGCCTTTTGTTCACATCATGCCGTTCCAGCGCAGTGTGCTGGAACTGGAGGTTCGCGCCAGCAACGAAGCTGACAAGCAAAGGCTGAAAAAACTGGATTTCAAATCGAAGAGATTCTTTGGGAAAAACGCTGCGATTCGTGGTTTAAGCGATGGCGACGATTAGCGCAGCTTAAGCAGACCAGGATTCATTCAGGGCTTCATTAAAACTCAGGGTATCAGGCTGATTAATTCCCGGCTTGAATTTTGCTGCAGCTGGCTGATGGCCAGCTGCAGAATTTACTGGATACGTTCCACACGACACTCAGAAGAATAGCCTTCCACCGACAAACGCCAGGTCCGGAAAGCACCAGGCTCTATGGTGACCACCGGGTTTTCGATGGCATTGATGTAAAACTTATCCTTGTCGACCTGTTCCCAGATCATGCCGTTTTCCAGCGTGAATACGGTCTGCCCGTCCCAACCCTGAAAGCTGCCAACGATGCGGCTGGTGATGGTGGAACGATCTGCATTGCGCATCTGCTCGGTTTCAAAGCCGCGCGAGTCGCCGTCCTGACCGGCAGTAAGAGCTGCTGCCGAGCCAGCCTTGGGAGTATCCAGGGTAGCCAGCGAGCGGCTGCGTATCCAGGCATTCAATGCCTCCAATTCCTCGGCAGACAATTTCTCCAGCCCGGTAGTCTGGAATTCCTTGCCGGTCATTTGTTCTTCCAGGGAAGAAAAAGACGTTTGGGCAAATGCGTAGTGGGTAAAAAAAGTGGCCAATATGGCCAGAAACAGCTTTTTCATCGATCAACCTTAGGGCGCGAAACCGCGCAAGTCTAGCACGACCCGCCTGAATGCTGAACTGAATGCTGAACTGCCAGCGCCTTGCTGCTCAGTTTGCGGGATAGTCAAAATGCTCTACCCATGGACTCAATCTGGCCTTCAAGGGTTCCATCTGTAAGGAAAAATGGCGCCATCGGCCAATTGAATCCGGATACAAGGGACGGGTGACCTGTTGATAGCTGGGTGTGTCAATGACACGAGATTCAGATTTCTGCCGATAATTCAGCACTTCATCACTCCAGGGCAGTTCCAGGAAGTTCAGCATGGCGTGTATGGCAGGCTCAAAATTGCTCACCAGCTGTTCGTAACGCTGGAAATACACCGGATTGCTGATCCCATCCAGGCTGCTTTGCGCCAGGCTCATTGCTGCTTGGTAGTAATTTCCCGTGTCTTGCAGATCCAGGAAGTAAGGCATGGCCCCCTGCAAGTCAAAACTCTGGAAATAGCAGGACAGGCAGACATCACGGGGGTCACGCAGCATGAACAGGATGCGGGCATCGGGAAACAAACGGTGAATCAGGAACAGGTAAAGCAGATTCAGCGGCAGCTTATCCACCACGCAGGCTTTGTTGCTGCGGCGTCTCTTCTGCAAAGCCTGGCGATATTGTTGCCTCGCAGTCAGCTGATCCTGCGGGCTCATCTGTGCCAGTGACTGCAAGGCACTGCCATCCACCCAGTCTCGCCGTACCTCATCGAAAAATTCATACTCTTCAAGCACTTCAATATCCGGATGGGCTGATAGAGCCTGGTCGAGCAAGGTGGTGCCCGAGCGCGGAAAGCCGACCAGGAAAACTGGTTTCTGGGGGTCAGTATCTAAGGGACTTTCAGACCAGTGCCTGGGAGGATTCTGCTTTAACCAATCCTCTAAATGGGCAATGGTATTCAGCCCATAACTGCCCTGATCTGATGCCCTGCCCAGTGGATGCTGCTCACGCAGCAGTGTATTGCTTTGTGCAAAACGCTCGAAGGCCTCAGGGTAGTCTTGCTGGTCCAGCAGGCACTGCCCCAGCTGGTTCAGCAGAATGCTTTCATTCATGCTCGAGTGCTTATGCTGCAGCTGGCTTTCGAGCCGCCCCTGTGCCTGGGCAGCAAGTCCCTTGCGCCTTTCCAGGGTAGCTTTGGTGAGCTGGGCCATGAAATGGTTCGCGTCTGCCTGCAAGGCTTGATCAACCAGGACTTCTGCATCCGCCAGGCGGTTGGCGCGCTCGAGCAGGAAGGCCAGGTTGGCGGCAGCATCGGCGTGTGCAGGCTGCAAGGCCAGAATCAGCTGATACTGCTCCTGCGCCTCATTGCTTCGTCGCAATCGGGTCAATACCCGCGCCAATTCATAGCGAGCATCGACTTGCAGCATGTTTTCGGCAGCGGCAGCCTCCAGTGGGGCTAAAGCCTGCAAGTATTCACCCTGGATGCGATACAGGCGTCCCAGCCACAGAGCAGCTTGCTTGTTGAGGGCTTGCGCGGGCCAAACCCGGGATAAATCGCGAATGGCCGCAGCATGTTCACCTCGTTGGGCTGCCGCCAGGCCACGCAAGTTGTAGGCAGGTAGCAGCTGAGGGTCGTTACTGAGCAGTTCATTGCAGATCATCTGGCAGCCAAGCCCATCACCGCTCTGCAGGTGCTGGGCAGCCAGCCGCAGTTGTTGATGGATGCCGGTCATCCTGTTGGTCATCCTGACCAGCTGCCCGGCCAGCTGCCTGATCTGCCGCCTGGTCTGCTCAGCAGCGCTACCAAAGCGGATAGGTGCTCAGAATGTACTTGGCGTTCGAAATGGGGGGTAATCCTGCGTGCCGGTACATCCAGTAGGGTGGAAACATCAACAATTTGCCCTTGACGGCGGAAGATTTTATGGCCAGATCAACAAATTCGGTTTCGCCCCCAAGTTGCACATCATTGAGATACCAGAGGAAGACCAGGTAGCGGTTGGCGACCGGGCCGATGGAGTCAAAATGTGGCTGGAAACGATCAGTGCCGCCTGGGTCATAGCGTTTTACAATCAGCGGCGCCAGGCTGGGAGGCTCGGGCAATGCTGGCCGTATTCCGCAATCTTTTTCGTAAACAGCCTTGTAGTGGCGAAGGCAATTGTGAACGATGTTGCTGAAATTGAATTCTGTGCACTCGGTCAAGTCCCGCTCAAGCCAGCTGCTTTCAGACAGCCCTGACCGGATGCTGGATCCATTGCGTTGCTGCTGCTCTCTTCCTGCTTCGAAATACTGCACCACGCGATCGCAGAATTCCGCAGAAAACGCGTTCTCATAACTACGAATGTAATGGCTCAGGGCGGTCAAACCTGTTCTTCCTTGTAACTGCTGAAGGGGTGGTATAGGGCCGCCGAGGCTTGATTGTCAATTGCTGGGGACTGCAGTTGGCGATGGTCTGGCCTGGACAAAAAGCTGCCCGACCCGCGGTCAGAGATCCTGTTGATAACGAACGTAGGGAATACGCCCATAAATGGATTCGAAGCGGTCGGCGCCACTGACCGGCTTGTCGGCAGCATTGACTTCGTCAGTTCCGGCGCCCAGAACATTGCTGGCGCCGACAGAAAAACTGGCGCTCCAGGGGGCTCTCCAGGTGAAATGCACATCGAAAGTACCCAGGCTATCCAGGCTCTGACGGTCCAGGAAATCGATTTGCTCGCGGTAATAGCCACGCACACCACTACTGAA
>JANOGQ010000098.1:0-6530 GCA_031406105.1 Lysobacterales bacterium
TCCTGCTGTTCGCGGAAATGCTCGATCGCGGCGCGGCAGACATTGAACGCGCCGTGCAAATGCACGTCGACACAGCCATCAATCCGCATCACGTAAATTGATGGGTATGTTCCAGTCCGGCGCTTCCAGTCGACGTTTTCCATCGTCTGAAATATTGATGCCAGGCTGATTTAAATCCTCGCGATCCCAAAGCTCACAAGTCACTTGCTTGTGCCGGGTATCGAGGGCTTCGCAATAATTGGTGTAAAGACACAAACGCACCTGCTCTCCCAGGCCGAGTTTCATTTTCAAAAACCAATCCGGATCGGCCAGCGATTGCCGCGCAGCCCCAATGATGTCGCCTTCACCACTCTGCAGCACCTGCTCGGCTTGCCGAAAGCTGTAGATTCCGCCTGCCGCAACCACCGGAATGGGCAAAGCATTGCTGCGCACAGCCTGGCGAATTCTGGCTGTGGCATTGAGGTTGCGGCCAAAGGGCCCTTGCGCATCTGAAATGTATTGCGGCATGCATTCGTAGCCACTGCGGCCGGTATAGGGATAGGCCGCTGCACCCACTTTGGGCTGCTTGGCATCTTCAAACTTACCACCCCGCGACAGCGACAGGAAGTCCATGCCCGCGCGCGCCAGCTCAACACCGAAATAACAGGCATCGTCCACCGACATGCCGCCCTCAACGCAGTCTTCAGTGAGGTAACGGCAACCCACCGCCATTTCCGGGCTTACTGCCTTTCGCACTGCAGAGAACACTTCCAGTGGCAATCGTATCCGCGCTTGCAAGCTACCACCATAGCCATCAGTCCGGCGGTTATGCGCCGACAGGAACGAGGCCATGGTGTATGCATGGGCATAATGCAGTTCCACGCCATCAAAGCCCGCCTGCTCTGCGCGCTGTGCAGCCGCTGAAAACAGACCCGGCAATACCTGTGTCAACTCCCGGATGTGCGGCAGGTGCATGTCATCCACCCGCTCACGATAACCCCGCGAAAATGTCTCGTATTCACGCTCACTCAGCACCTGTTGCAGAGCTTCATCATCCAGCTGCATCAGCGCCGAACGGATTTCAGTATCGGAGTTGTGTGCACCCATCGGCTGACGATGATGCTCGCTGAGCTGTAAATGCTGCGTGAAGTACTTCTCAGCAGTCGGCCGGCGATTGATACGCAGAAAGTCGATTAACTGGATGAACAGCCGGGTCTGCCCCTCGCTGGCTTCATTAACTGTTTCAACCAGTTGTCGCAGGCCTGGCAAATATCGGTCGTGACCAATGCGCAGCAATGGGCCGCTGGGTACATCACGAATTCCCGTCGCCTCAACCACCAAAGCGCCGGGCCGGCCTTTGGCAAAGCGTCGATACCAGGCCAGCAGCTCGGGGGTTACATGGCCCTCTTCCGTTGCCCGCCAGGGCACCATGGCAGGGACCCAGGTTCGTTGCTGCAAAGTAACCGGACCCACTTGCAAGGGACTGAACAACAACGACGACTGCGCCGTGGCGCGGTCAGGCCAGTCCCCGGGTTGCGGCAGATATTTGATTCTCTCAGCAGGTCGCCACATCAGGAACTAACCTCGCTGCTCGAAAACAATTGCTGCTCGAGACGTTGACGCACCGGCTGCGGGATTTCAACACTGCTGAGCTGTTCGTTCTGACTGGCAACAAAAACCACCGTCTGCTGGCTTTGCAGGAGCAGCTGTTCATTGCGCCTCATGCTCATGCCCATGCCCAGCGAGCTGCGGCCAATATGTAACACACTCAGGCTGAGCTTAATCCAGTCATCATTTTGGGGCAGCTCATATATGGTTGTTTGCAACCTGGCCGTGGGAACCAGCGCACCATCGGGCGATTCCAGCGTGGCAAAAGGGCATAACAGTGCTTTGGTGAACCACTCTTCCATCAGAACCGCGGTTAATTCATAACTGCGACTGAGGTGCAGACGGGAATCAGCCCCACACATCCACTCGCCTATGCTGGTTTCACGCACAAACGCGGACTTGTCGTTCAGCCAGGGAGCGGGTTTCGACTTTTGCACTGGGGTTTTGTGGATTTCGAAGCAGAGCTTGTCACCTGTACTACCAGCAACAGAAAACTGCTGATCATTGGTTTGGCCAGTTGGCTCCAGAATGAGTTGATCGGCCAGGCGGACAGGTTGGTGAAAGGTCAGGTCGAGCGTGGCAGCCTGGTGCATGGTGAACTGTTGGGGGAACGATTCGGCCAGCATTTCAAAGTAGCGTGGATAATAGACAATTCCGGCACCATCAATCTGGGAAAACCGGATGGTATGGCGCTTGCGCCACTCCTCCGGGGTCCCGTGCCCCTGCTTGAACTGATTCGTTTCCTGCAAATTCAACCGACCGCTCCCGGCTGTAAGCTTCAACCCGCAGTATAGTGCGAATTTATTTTATACACAAAATATCCTCATTGAATTATTTCATATTGCGTGTTTTAAAGCGGCGGTGGTAACCTTGTGCCTGAATCGACCCTTGCCAGCCGCGCATGCCAGAGCTGGCTATCGTGGGCCATAGTTGGCCACCGCGGCCATCGCAGGCCATTGATCCGTTCACCATAGGAAATCATTTCCGGCATGGCTGATCCCGAGAAGAACGAGAATCGAGAAAAGGAGTCATTGCGCACCTGGCTGCGATTGCTCTCTTGCGAGTCCATGATTGAACAACGCTTGCGCTCGGTATTCCGCCAGCATTTCGATGTAACCCTGCCGCAGTTTGATGTTCTTTCTGAACTGGAACACGCCAGCGGAGCTTTGACCATGTCCGAGTTATCGCATGAGCTGATGGTATCGAACGGCAATATCACCGGCGTGATCGACCGGCTGGTGACCATGGGTCTGGTGCAGCGCGAGAGGCCCGAACACGACCGGCGCATTCAATACATTCGATTGACCGAGAAAGGCTCAGCCGAATTTCGCCGTATGGCTGAACTGCATGAAACCTGGGTAAATCAGCTGTTTGCCGATCTCAGCCAGAAAGACATGCAGCAGTTGCAGGCGCTGCTGCTGAAGGCGAGGAATTCAGCGGTGCAGAATGAAGCCAGATTGAATCAGGGAAGCTCTGAATAAATCACAGTTGCCTTAGCTAAAGCACCGCAGTAGTTTCTATCTCCAGCAAGGCATCAGGCTCAACCAGATCATTCACCCCTACCACTGCCATCACCGGAAAGTTCTTGCCGATGACCGCATGGTAAATCTGCCCAATGGCGGGAATATTATTGCGGTAGGCATCGAGGTCCTTGACGAACCAGGTCATACGCACGATGTGCGATGGGTCTGCGCCACCGGCAGCCAGCACTGCAACTGTATTTTTCAATATCTGTTCCAGTTGCGCGGTAAAACCTTCAGCAAAAACGCCACTCGCATCCCAGCCCACCATGCCGGCAACGAAAACCATTCTGCCCTCAGCAACAATACCGTTCGAATATCCAGATGGTCGTGGCCAGTTGGGTGGATTGATGTGTTTCATGCTGTATTTTTCCCGTTTTTATCTGTCTTTATAAGTTTGCCTGGCAATGATGACTTTCTGCACTTCGCTGGCCCCTTCATAAATCCGCAAGGCCCGAATTTCCCGATAAAGCGTTTCAGCGATATGGCCACTGACCACGCCACTGCCGCCAAACAGCTGTACGGTCTGGTCTATGATTTTCTGGGCTGTTTCGGTGGCGAATAACTTGGCCATGGCCGCTTCTCGGGTCACTCTTTGCTGATAACAATCCTTGGCCCAGGCGGACCGGTAAACCAGCAAAGCACTGGCATCTATCCCCATGGCCATGTCTGCAATGCTGGCTTCAGTCATTTGCAGGGCGCTCAAAGGCGCGCCGAAAAGCTGCCGGGTGCTGGTGTGCTGCACCGCTTCATCCAGTGCGCGTCGGGCAAAGCCGAGGGCGGCAGCAGCCACCGAAGTGCGGAACACATCCAGCGTCGCCATAGCAATCGCAAAGCCTTCGCCACCTGCGCCAATCTGCTGGCTGGCCAGAACACGACAATCCTCGAAACGCAGAGTGGCCAGCGGGTGTGGCGCTATCGTATTGATGCGATTCTTGATGGATAGGCCGGGCGTATCGGCATCAACAATAAGGCAGCTCAGGCCACGTGCGCCCGGCGCTTCGCCGGTGCGGGCAAATACGCAGTAAAAATCGGCAATCCCGCCATTGGAAATCCAGGTCTTCTCGCCGTTAATCACGAACTCATCACCATCGCGCCGCGCTGAGGTAGCCATCGCGGCCACGTCCGAGCCAGCCTCAGCTTCGGACAGGGCAAAAGCAGCAATGGCTTGGCCCTGCGATACGCCTGGAAGATAACGAGCGCGTTGGGCATCGGTTCCAGACAGTGAGATGGGCCCACTACCCAGGCCCTGCATAGCGAAGCTAAAGTCCGCCAGTCCGCTGTGATAAGCCAGGGATTCACGACACAGGGCAATACGGCGCACATCCAGTTTTTCAGCCTCACCACCAAAGGCCGCCGGTACGCAATTGCGCAACCAGCCGGCATGGCCGAGATCCTTCACCAGAGTGCGGCAGCTCTCATCAACATCGTCGTGGTGAGGAAAGGCGTAGTCGGCCGTCCACTGCTGCAGGTCTTTACGTAACTGGCGATGGGATTCATCAAAGAACGGCCAATCGATAAACGTGGAATCAGGCATAACGCATACCCTCAATTTGGCCGACGCGGAGTTGTTTGTACAACAGGTCCATAGTCTCAATCACCCCGGAACTCCGGCTTCTCTTTGGCCACGAAGGCCTTATAGGCCCGCTCGAAATCAGCTGTCTGCATGCAGATTGCCTGCGCCTGGGCTTCCGCCTCGATCGCAGTATCCAGCGGCATGTCCCATTCAATGTTCAGTTGGTTCTTAGTAAAACCATGTGCAAAATTGGGGCCTGCAGCCAGCCTGGCGGCCTGCTCGGTGGTTTTTGCCAGGAGTTCAGCAGACTCAAACAAGCCGTTGTAGAAGCCCCAGTTCATGCCTTCATCAGCGGACATGGAGCGGCCGGTGTAGAGCAGTTCAGCCGCGCGGCCCTGGCCGATCAATCGCGGCAGCATGGCACAGGCACCCATATCGGCACCGGCTAGCCCAACCCGGGTAAAAAGGAAAGCGGTCTTGGCCTGCGGTGTGGCATAACGCAGGTCGCTGGCCATGGCGATCGCGGCGCCGGCGCCGGCACAAATCCCATCGATGGCACTGAGGATGGGTTGTGGGCAGTTACGCATGGCTTTGATCAGGTCACCAGTCATGCGGGTGAAACGCAACAGCTCTTTCATGTTCATGCGCGTTAATGGACCGATGATTTCATGCACATCGCCACCGGAGCAGAAATTCCCGCCGGCGCCAGTGATGACCACGGCTTTGATGCTTTCGTCATACACCAGCTCGCGAAAGGTATCGCGCAATTCCGCATAGGATTCGAAGGTTAGCGGGTTTTTGCGTTCCGGTCGGTTCAGCGTGATGCGGGCAACACCGTCGTCCGATGTCTCCATCAGGAAATGCTCTTTATTAGGTTTCATAGCTAGTGGCCTGTAACAGTCAAAGTGGCAGTAGCACGGCGAAGGGGTGGCGGTGTCTGGTGCCGGGCTGGAGTGAGGTCGATAGCCATAGCTATCGGCCGAATGAAGACCAAGCCAGGTGCCGTCAGACCGAGCCAGGCGCTGCCAATTTGGCTGTTGCAGGCCACCCTCCTCACATGACTTCCCCGCCAGATACAGAGACCGACTGGCCGGTAATGGATGAACTTTCTTTACGACACAGCCACAGCACCGTATCAGCGACTTCTTCGGGCTGGATCAGACGACCCTGGGGATTGCTTTTGAGCAGATCGGCCAGTGCCTCTTGCTCACTGCGGCCAGTGGCTTTTACGATGTTCTGTACGGAATTGGCGACAATGTCGGTATCAGTGTAGCCGGGGCAAACTGCGTTTACGGTAATCCCCTTGCGGGCAAATTCCAGAGCCAAGGATCGGGTCAGGCCAACGACGCCATGCTTGGCTGCACTGTAGGCGCTGACATAAGCATATCCCCGCTGCGCCGCCGTGCTGGCAATGTTGATGATGCGGCCGTATTTGGCAGCCAGCATGGGCTCGATCACAGCCCGGGTGCAAAGATAAACACCATTGAGGTTAACGTTCATCATGTAATGCCAGAATGCTTCGTCCATCTTGTGGAATGGTTGAGCCTCAGCTGCACCGGCATTGTTCACGAGTATATTGACTGCGCCCTGGCGCTCAACAGCCAGGCTGAAGGCCTGTTGGACGCTGTTGGCATTGCTTACGTCCGCAACACAATACTGCAGCCCTGATTCTGTTGCTGTGTCGGCCAGCCGCTGCTCGCCTCTGCCGAAAATAGTGACATGGGCTCCGTGTTGTTTCAGGGCAGAGGCAATGGCTGCACCGATGCCACTGCCGCCACCCGTTACTACCGCGTGCTGTCCTTGCAAGTTACCTTGCCCGTCACTTCGCATGGTCAACTGATCTCCTTCAGCTGCAATGAGCTCGCAAAAGCTTTTCCGTCTTCGTCGGCCAGCGCCGCCTGGCTCAG
>JANOGQ010000158.1:0-14282 GCA_031406105.1 Lysobacterales bacterium
TGATCAAATTTGTATAAAGATCGAGCTGGCGCGCGCCCGCGATCAGCGCCTCGAGATCGGTACGCACGAGCGGCTCGCCGCCGGTGAGGTTGAGCTGGACCACACCCAAGTCTTCGGCATCGCGAAAAACGCGCAGCCAGGTCTCGGTGTCCAATTCGTTGCGTCTGCTGGCCCAGTCGATCGGATTCGAGCAGTAGCTGCAGCGCAGCGGGCAGCGGTAGCTCAACTCCGCGATCAGCGTGTAAGGCCTGAACTCGCCGCTCACGCCGCCTCCTGCAGCAGGCCGCGCTCGGCGAGGGCCGAAAGAAAACCCATCACCTCGCGCTCGATGTCCGTCGCCTCTTTGCCGTACTTCGAGGCGAGCTGATCGACGATCGCGCCGACGGAATGCTCGCCCGTGCACAGTTTGGCGATGTCGGCAGCGGTCGGATTGAGCACCATCCCTTTCTCCGGATAGAGCAGCATGGTGCGCTCCGCCTTGCGGTCGTAGCGCAGCCGCGCCTTGGCGGCGATGCGCGGGCGCGTATCGCGTGAAATCATCGCGGACCGCCCGGCCCCCATCCCGGCTCGATGTAGGCTGCGTACACGCAATCGAGAAGCTGCCAGAGGATCTCGGTTTTCCTGATGAGCGTGGCGACGCAGCGCTCCTGCTGCTCGTGGCTTGCGGCGTGTCGCACCACGAAATCAATGGCCTCTTCGGAGTCGCGGCGTGCGCGCGTTACGCGGCCGCGGAAATACGCGAGCATTTCCGGACTTACCCAGGGATAGTGTTTCTCCCAGGCGAGAACGCGCTTGGTCATGATATCGGGCGCGAAGAATTCGGTGAGCGACGACGCCACGGCCTCGAGCAGCGTTCGGCTGCGAACGAGATCGACGTAGGCGTCGCAGGCGAAGCGCACGCCGGGAAGAACCGAGCGGCAGCTTGCGACCTCTTCGCGATCGAGGCCGACGCCTTCGGCAAGCCGCAGCCAGAGCGCGAGCCCGCCTTCGCCTTCGGCCTCGCCGTCGTGATCGAGAACGCGGCGTATCCACATGCGGCGGAACGCAGGATCCTCGGATTTCGAGACGATCAGCGCGTCCTTGATCGGGATTCGCGTTTGGTAGTAGTAGCGGTTGAGCACCCATTGCTGAAGCTGTGCGCGGTTCAGCTTGCCCTCGTGCATCAGCACGTGGTAGCGGTGCCGGTCGTGGTAGCGTGCCTCGCCTTCGCGGCGCAGCCACCCGGTGAATTCCTCGCGAGGCAGGGGAGCGCGCTCGGGGGCATTCACAGCGCCACCTCCATGCCATCGCAGGCGATCTCCCAGCGGCTCGACTCCGCCTGCGCGCGCTGGGGTGAACTCGGACGGAGCAGCGGATTGGTGTTGTTGATATGGATGTAGATGCGGCGCGAGGCGCGCAGGCCGGCGAGGGCGGCCAGGCTGCCGCCCTTGCCGCCGACCGGCAGATGCGCCATTTCCTCGGCGCGTTTGGTGCCGAGGCCGAGCGCGATTAGCTCGTCGCTCGCCCAGAAAGTGCCGTCGAAAAATACGCAGTCGGCGTCGTCGAGCGCCGAGCGCATCGGCGGGGTGATTCCGGCCGCGGCAGAAAAATAGGCCAGGCGCTTGCCGCTGCGTTGATCGCGGACGACCACGCCTATGTTCTCGCCGGGATCGGGACCGGCGGAGCCTTCGAGATGAACCGGCGGTTTTCCCGGAGCGGGAATGGCCTTGAGGGCAAGGCCGCTAGGTTCGCCGTCCAGTCCGCTCAGCTCGACTTCTTTTTCCGACTCCAGATCCCGCCAGGTAACTTGCTCCGGAAAACGCTGAAGGGTGCGGTAGAGGACATTGGTCTCTGTGAAACCGCGGCGAACCCTGTCGGTCGCGTAGATCACGATCGGATGGGATTCTCGCAGCGACAACAGACCCAGACAGTGATCGAGGTCACCGTTGGTCAGAACGATCGCGGAAATCGGCGAATGGCGCGGGCTGCGCGGGTGCAGCGGTGCGAAGCTCTCGATCTGGGAACGGATTTCGGGCGATGCATTCAGCAAGAACCAGCGCTCGCCGTCGGCGCTGACTGCGACGCACTCCTGCGTCAGCGGATTTACGCCGGGTGCGCCGGAGCGGACTTCACGACAGTTGGGGCAACCGCAATTCCATTGTGGGAACCCGCCCCCGGCGGCGGCGCCCAGCACCTTGATGCGCATGTTGGATGCGCAGACATCGTCCCTCGGCCGCCGTCAGCGGGGACGGGAAAGAAACTCGCTGCGGTGTCGGGCTGGGGACTTAGACGCCGGTGTCCCGGTCGTCGCCGAAATCGTCCTGGTAGGAATTGATCTCGGCATCCATCTTTACTTCAACAAACGTCGGTGTTTCCCAAGTCATTTTCTTAACTCCTCGGTGGGCTGCAGCTTGGAAGGGATGACTATACACTGGGCGCGTGCCCTTCATCCAGCCCGACATCCCGGGCGCAGTTGAACATCGCGCCAATAACAGGTAATGTTGCACCGCATCAGCGGTCCTAAGTTATTGTCTCGCAACGATCCGGCAACTTTCACGCACCCGCCGCTTCCAACCATTCATGAACGCCCGCGCAGCCCACGGGAAGATGAAGCGCTGCAAAATCTGGCCGCCTGGTGTTACCAGTACAGCAGCCAGGTCTGTTTGCCACAGCAGGGCAAGATACGGGGTGGCTTGGGCGAAGATCGAGCCGTATTGTGGCTGGAAGCGGCCGGCAGTGAACGCCTGTTTGGCTCAGTGGCAGAACTGGGCCAGCGCCTGGAACGCGAACTGGGGCAACTGGGCTACCACGCCATGATAGGCTCGGCAGCCACGCCCGAAGCCGCGTGGCTGGCAGCAGCCCGCGCGCTGCACATCACAAGCAGCGCTGATATCCGTGGGCAACTCGGCCCTGTGCCACTACAACAACTACCCCTGGAGAAGACACAAAAAGATGCGCTGCAGACCATGGGCTTTCGCCTGTTGCGGGATGTCTTAGGGCTGCCGCGCAAAGCGCTGACCCGGCGTTTCGGGCCAACGGTGGCTGATTACATCGATCACCTGCTGGGCACCCGGCCTGATCCCCGGGCTGCATGGCAGCCGCCGCAAAATTTCAGCTCCAGGCTGGAGCTACCCGCCGAGATCAGAGCCAGCCAGACTTTGCTGTTCCCGCTGAAACGCCAGCTGGAGGAACTCTGCGGGGTGTTGCGGGGCGGTGATACCGCAGTGCAGTCACTGGAACTCACATTGCGCCATGCGGATCATGCTGACACTTGCCTGGCCATAGGCATGCAAACTCCCACGCAGGACGCAGAACGCCTGTTGCGCCTGCTGAGGGAACGGCTGGAACGCTTACGCCTGCCGCAGGCGGTGCGTGAAATCCAGCTGGCAGCAACACACTTGCTGCCCTTTACTGCAGGCCAGGGCAGTCTGTTCCGTGACAGCCCCGCTGAACAGCAACAGGATATGGACAGGCTGGCTGAACGGCTGCAGGCCCGTCTCGGTGAGGCAGCGGTCAGCGGTATAACCGGTGTTGAAGACCATCGCCCGGAGTACAGCTGGCGCCCCCGGGCGCTGCATGAGCAAGCCCAATGCACTCCGCTGATTCATCGCCCCAGCTGGCTGCTGCAAAAGCCCAAACGCTGTGATATTGCCCGCTACCAGTTGCTGGCCGGACCAGAGCGGATCGAAACCGGCTGGTGGGACGGTCGCGATTGTCGCCGTGATTACTACATCGTCCGCGATGATAGCGGCGGCACCTTGTGGGCTTTTCATGAATACAAACCACGGCAGGGCTGGTTTCTGCATGGCGTGTTTGGTTGATGTGCAGTGAATCAGGGCTGATTCACCCGCCGAGGGACTTTATGGCGAGAATGACCAGCAAACCAGCTACCAATAATCAGCTAGCAAGCCGCTCAAAAACCAGACTGGCATTGGTGCCGCCGAAACCGAAATTGTTGCTCATCACGGTGTTGAGACCGGCCTGCTCCCGAGTTTTCAACAACACCGGCAATCCAACGGCCTTTTCATCCAGCTCCGAAATGTTGACAGAACCCGCCATGAAGTCGTGTTCCATCATCAGCAGGCAATGAATGGCTTCCTGCACGCCTGTTGCCCCTAATGAATGCCCGCACAAAGACTTACTCGAACTGAAAGGCGGAACATTTTCACCAAAGACTGCGCGTATGGCATTCAATTCAGCGATATCGCCCAAGGGGGTACTGGTGCCATGAGTGTTGATATAGTCGATGGGTTTCTGCACGGTAGTTATGGCCTGCTGCATGCAGCGCACAGCGCCTTCACCCGAAGGTGCCACCATATTGGCACCGTCGGAGGTGGCGCCATAGCCCGTGACTTCAGCATAAATTCGTGCACCACGTGCCCGGGCGTGCTCCAGTTCTTCCAGCACCAGCATGCCGCCACCTGCGGCAATAACGAAACCGTCGCGGGCAGAATCATAGGCCCGGGAAGCCAATTCCGGTGTGTCGTTGTAGCCGGAAGACAAAGCACCCATGCCGTCAAACATCATGGCCAATGACCAATCTTCCTCTTCGCCGCCACCCGCAAAAACCACATCCTGCTTACCCCACTGGATTTGCTCTACTGCAGTGCCAATGCAGTGCGTACTGGTGGCGCAGGCCGAGGTCACCGAATAGTTGATACCGCGTATGCCGAAATGCGTAGCCAGACAGGCTGACACGGTGCTGCTCATTGTTTTGGGCACCAGGTAAGGCCCCAACCTGCGTATACCCTTGGCGCGCAGGGTATCCGCACCCCAAACAACGTTTTTGCTGGAAGCGCCCCCTGATCCGGCTATCAAGCCGGTGCGTTCATTGCAAACTTCTGAGCTGCTCAGGCCTGAATCGCTGATTGCCTGATGTAAGGAAACATAGGCATAGGCGGCTGCATCACCCATGAAGCGCAGATGTTTCCGATCAATGAGGGCTTCCAAATCAATGTCTACCGAGCCGCAAACCTGGCTGCGCAGGCCCATCTCGGCATAACGGGGATTGTGGCGTATACCCGATTTGCCGTTGCGCAATGCGCTGCTGACATCTTCTTTGGAATTACCCAGACAGGAAACAATACCCATACCGCTGACTACCACTCGACGCACTGCTGGCTCCTCAAAAACTGTCGGTTGATTCGAATAATCCGACTTTCAGATCGGAAGCGGTATAGATTACGCGTCCATCCACAGCTACGGTACCATCGGCAATCACCATATTGAGTTTACGCATGATAATGCGCTTGATGTCCAGCTTGTAAGTGACTTTCTTGGCAGTGGGTAGTATCTGGCCGGTAAATTTTACCTCGCCCGCACCTAAAGCCCTGCCCTTACCCTTGCAGCCCGACCAGGAAAGAAAAAACCCGCAAAGTTGCCATAAGGAATCCAGCCCCAGGCAACCCGGCATCACTGGATCACCCTGAAAATGACAGCTGAAAAACCACAGCTCGGGATGGATATCCAGCTCTGCGATTACTTCACCCTTGCCCATGGTGCCGCCGCTATTGTTGATCTCAACAATACGGTCCACCATCAGCATATTGCCACTGGGTAATTTTCCGGTGTCGGCACCGAAAAGCTCACCCGAGCCACAGCGGACCAGTTCTTCCCTGGAATAGCTGCTCTTGTTGATTATCGGGTCTGACATCTGAGGTCTCTGCTGGCCGCGTATATATTCAATCGAGGGCTGACACTTTAAGTCATTCGGCGAAAGAAGGCATGTATTCATTGCACTTTTTGTGCATGCCGGTATTTTTTTCTCAAACAATGCAGGGTTCGGCTAAGCTCTATCAGCCGAATGGCAGCATCATAGCGCCGGGCAATTCTGAAAAACCAGCCACAGCATTTCCCATCGAAACCAGGGCCACCAATGAATCAAAAAATATTTCTGATTTCACTGCTAGTCAGCGATTATGACCAAGCAATCGAATTTTACGTCGGCAAACTGGGGTTTCTGCTACTGGAAGACCAGTATTTGGCTGAGCAGCAAAAACGCTGGGTTGTGGTAGCTCCAGCAGGCCATTCAGATTGCAAATTGCTGCTGGCACAGGCATCCACCGAACAGCAAGCTTGCCGCGTCGGTGATCAAACAGGCGGCCGGGTCGGGTTCTTTCTGCAAACCGATGATTTTTGGCGCGATTATCAGGCGTACACAGGGCGAGGGGTAGAGTTTACCGGGCCACCGAGGCATGAGGTTTACGGCACTGTTGCTGTATTTCGTGATCTGTACGGAAATCTGTGGGACTTGCTGCAGCCTGCCTGAACATACGATTTGAGACCAACGTAATGATGAACCAGCAACCAGAGCCTGCCATAGGTTCGTCCAGTCTGCCCGCTTTACCGGCAAAAGTGGGTTTGACTGAAGCATTCTGGTGGTGGCTGAAGTTGGGCTTTATCAGTTTCGGTGGCCCTGCCGGACAGATCAGCATCATGCACGAAGAGCTGGTAGTGCGGCGCCGCTGGATTTCCGAGCAGCGCTTTCTGCATGCTCTGAACTTCACCATGGTCCTGCCGGGACCTGAAGCTCAACAATTGGCCACGTATATTGGCTGGCTGATGCATGGCAGCTGGGGTGGCATCCTGGCCGGTAGCCTGTTCGTACTGCCCTCGCTTTTCATCCTCATCGCTCTGAGCTGGCTATACCTGGTCTATGGGGAAGTCCCGGCCGTTGCCGCCGTTTTGTATGGCGTTAAACCCGTAGTCATTGCCATCATTGCACATGCCGCCTGGCGCATCGGCCAACGGACCCTGCAAAACAAAAGTTTGCTGTCGCTGGCCATAGCGTCTTTCGTGGCCATCACCGTTTTCAAACTGCCGTTCCCTCTGATCATCATCGCCGCAGCGGTGGTGGGCATGGTCGGATCCCGCCTTGTTCCTGGCCAGTTCATGCTGGGTAGCAGTCACGGAAACGCGAGCCCAGGGTTTGGCCCGGCACTGATTGACGATGATACACCGGCTCCTGCCCATGCCCGCTTTTCCAGAACACGATTCATGAGCTTCTCGTTTATTGGACTGAGCATCTGGCTGGCAGTCATGGGACTGTTGCTAATTGAATTTGGTACTGATGGCGTACTCAGTCAGATGGCCTGGTTTTTCAGCAAAGCTGCCCTGTTTACTTTTGGCGGTGCTTACGCCGTACTGCCTTATGTTTATCAAGGTGGCGTAGACCACTATGGTTGGGTAACAGCGACACAAATGATCGATGGATTGGCACTTGGAGAAACTACTCCCGGGCCATTGATCATGGTGGTGGCGTTTGTAGGTTTTGTTGGTGGCTGGACCAAGGAGATTTTTGGCCCAGACTCCCTGGCGCTGGCTGGCATGGCCGGTGCTGGCGTCGCTACCATTTTTACGTTCCTGCCATCCTTCCTGTTCATCCTGATCGGCGGTCCGCTGGTTGAAGCCAGCCGTAATGAAATCCGCCTGACGGGGCCCCTGGCCGCGATTACTGCCGCAGTGGTTGGAGTGATTCTCAATCTCGCCGTGTTCTTCGCCTGGCACGTTCTGTGGCCCCAGGGGTGGGAAGGAAATTTCGATATCTATTCCGCAGCAGTGCTGGTAGCCGCTGGCTGCCTGCTGTTCTTGACCAAAGCGGGCATCATGACGGTACTCATCTTTGGTATGCTGGCAGGCTTAGCGCATAGCCTGATTCTGCCCCTGTAATCAGGACTCAAAACATCAACTCTTCATGAATCAGCTGTACAGATATTTTTCAATTTTCTTTGGCACAATGCTGTTATTCAGCTTCGCCAAGTCTCTTCCGGCAGAAGAAATTCGCGTCGCAGCAGCCAGTAATTTCCGTAACACCGGCCGTATGCTGGCCGAGCAATTCAATGCTGCACACAGTGACCAGGTGGTGATGATATTTGGCCCCAGTGGCAAGCTTTACGCCCAGATCAGCAAAGGCGCAGCGTTTGATATCCTGCTGTCCGCAGATGCCGAACGAGCGCAGCAGCTGGAAGCAGAAGGCCAGGCCGTAATTGGCACGCGTTTCACTTATGCCCTGAGCACACTGGTCTTATGGAGCAGCAAGGCAGGATTGGTTGATGACCAGGGCTGGATATTGAAGCAAGGCAATTTTACCAAGCTGGCCATGGCCGATCCGCAACAATCACCGTATGGCATAGCAAGCCGACTCGTATTACAAAACCTGAAATTGCAGGAGACCCTGCAAGAAAGAATCGTTCTGGGCAGAAATATAGAACAGGCTTTCAAATACGTCAGCAGCGGCCAGGTTGAACTGGGCCTGGTCACCAATGCACAACTGGCGCAGTCCATCTGGGGCAGCCAAGGGTCGCGCTGGAATGTACCTCATTCGCTCTATGCGCCTATAGCACAACAAGCGATTTTGATCAGAGACAAACCAGCCGCCCGGGCATTCCTGGCCTTTTTGTCCAGCCCGGCTGCCCGACAACTGATCCAGTCGCATGGCTATGAGTTGCCCTGATGTTCTATAAAAATTGAAGGAGTCCGAACACTTGAAGCAGAGGCTTGGTAAAGTGTGCAGTTGTGGTGAGCTGAGCTGCCATCTGCTGGAGAAATCCATGAAAGAGCGTTATTGCTGGTGCCGCAGGTGACCATGAGCATGCAATCAGCCTGGCTGGTACTGGTCATTGCCGGGCTATGTGAAGTCGCCTGGGCTATTGGCCTCAAATACACTGAAGGCTTCAGTCGGCCGCTGGCCACTTCATTGACCTTGATTGCCATGGGCATCAGTGTCTGGCTACTTTCCATTGCCATGAAGGTCCTGCCGGTGGGCACGGCCTATGCTGTCTGGGTGGGTATCGGTGCGGTCGGCACTGTTGCTTTGGGAATCTGGTTGTTTGACGAACCCACCGGCGTTTTGCGCATGGCCAGTGTTGCTCTTATCATCATTGGCATTGTCGGGCTGAAACTGGCGTCCAGCCCTTGAACGCCTTTCTCATCGGAACCCAGCTTATGGCCATCAAAACAAAACCGCTTCCCCGATGCTTGCGCAGACTGTTGCTCGGCAGCCTGGTTTTCTGCAATGTGCTGCAAGCCGCAGAAATCGTGCGCGCTCGTGACCTGGGCATCCCGTTTGAAGGTCAAACAGGACCTTTGAATGCCATTACCGATGTGAGTGGACTGGAAGTTGGGCACGCCACACTGATTCGTGGCGAAGGCCCTCTGATCGTCGGTAAAGGCCCGGTCCGCACCGGTGTGACTGCCATATTCCCTCTGGGAAAAGCCCGCATGGAAGGTGTAGCCGCGGGGCATTTTACTTTCAACGGCGATGGCGAAATGACCGGCAGCCGATTCATTGATGAATTTGGCGAACTGCATGGCCCCATCCTGTTGACCAACACCTTGAGCATAGGCGCGGTTTCACAAGCGGTGATCGAATGGAACCGGCAAAACATCACGCTGGAGGACGAGCTCTATTCCCGTGGCCTGCCGCTGGTGGCAGAAACCTGGGATGGCTTCCTCAACGACATATACGGCCAGCACGTAAAGCAGGCTGATGTATTTGCAGCTCTGGACCAGGCCAGCGATGGCCCAATTGCTGAGGGCAATGTAGGCGGTGGTACAGGCATGACCACTTTTGAGTTTTCTGGTGGAATCGGTACTGCTTCGCGAATCATCAGCACGGAATGGGGTGAATTCACGCTGGGTGTGCTGGTCCAGTCCAACTTTGGCCGCAGGCCGGAATTGCGTATCGCCGGCCTGCCCATCGGCACCTTGCTGACAGATCTTATGCCGGAAGAAGGTGGCAAGCCGCGTATCTCAGGCAATTCCATTATCGTAGTGATTGCCACTGATGCGCCTCTGATCCCCACCCAGCTGCGGCGCCTGGCAAGACGTGCAACGCTAAGCCTGGGCCGGGTTGGCAGCAATGGCCACAGTGGTTCAGGGGATATCTTTCTGGCCATCTCCACTGGCAATCCCATGACCGCGTACTGGGGCAAGGACATCAATGAACTGCGCATGTTGCCGGATATGAACCCGCTGTTTGCCGCCACTGTGCAGGCCACTGAAGAAGCGATTATCAATGCAATGGTAGCCGGACGGTCTCAAAGCGGCGCGGACAACAATCGCGTCTATGGAATACCACACCAGCAACTTCGCGATCTGTTCAGCAGTAATGTCAGCCGCCTGGATACAACCGAAAACCTGACTCAATGATCAGCCTTCTGCGCCAAAATCCCATTCTGGTGTCTGATGGCGGCCGCCTGGTTTATTTTTCGTGGTAATGCCGTTAATTGAGTACGCTGTAGCCCCGATTACGCAAACAGTTCTTTATGACATTCGCCTTTTCTTCATCGGCCCTGAACGCGCCTGTCGAACCCCCGCCTACTGCGCCATAAGCAGCTGAATAAGCGATGTCTGAGGCGTCACCGGTAATGACTGAAGTCACCACGCCGACAGCAGCACCAACAGCAGCGCCAGCCCCTGCCGATTTCGCAACCTGCTTGCCTGTTTCGACTTGCTCAGCAATTTGAGCGCAGTCTTGAAGATCAGCCTGATACTGCACCATGTCGACACCTTTTGAATCGATGATGGGCTTGCTGGCACAAGCTGTGGGCAGTATACATAAGCCAATCAGAGCAATTTTTCTGAACTGCGGCAATACCTTCATGACTTTCTCCAGGGCTCAGATCAATCTGTGCACTGAGCAAGTAAGGTTTACAATGCGACAGTATAAACTTTGTGGTTTTTTCAAACGATATGAATGCTCTCGGCAAACTTTTCCTGAAAGGGCTCGCTGTAGTCATCCCGGCCATTCTGACGCTGGCCATACTCTGGTGGTTGGCCGGCGGGGCAGAAAGATTACTGGGTGGCCTGTTGTTGCGTTTTCTGCCACAAGGCTGGTATCTGCCCGGCATGGGGCTGGTAGCTGGCCTGGCAATTACCATGCTGATCGGGTTGTTGTCCCATGTGCTGTTGTTTCAAAAATTGTTTACTTACGGTGAAGAAATACTCAATCGTTTACCGCTGGTAAAAACCATTTATACAGCCATCAAGGATTTTGTGGGTTACTTCAGCCCGGAAAGCAAAGAAGCGATGAGCAAAGTCGTACTCGTGCGCTTGCCGGGACAGGAATTTGAGCAAATTGGCTTTGTAACCCGGGAAGATTTTGAAAGCCTGCCGTTACAACTGACCGTCACAGATCCGGTAGCAGTCTATTTGCCCATGAGTTACCAGATCGGTGGCTACACCCTGTTTCTGCCCAGGTCGGCCGTTACTCCTCTGGACATGACTTTTGAAGAAGGCATGAAGCTGGTTCTGACCGGCGGAGTCAGTCGCGACAAAGACATTAACCATCGAAGCGTGACATGAAGCGCTTTATCATCCTTTTGATCTTGTGTTTGTTGACATCGGCCTGTTCCAGTCAACAGCTCTACGGCACATTGCAGGCGGTCGAAATTGGCCGCTGCGTCGATGGCCCGGCTAATGACTACCGGGATTGCATGCAACGCAATTCCCTGGAATATTCTGAATATGCTGCCTTGCGTGAAGCCAACGGAGAGACCCATTAACAGGTGCCGGAGCCTGGTTCCTGTGCCGTGACTCAGCTCACAAAATACTGTATAAATACTCAGTATGTATGCGCCCGCCTGCTCCATTAGTGACTATGCCGAACTGGTTTGCTGCAGCAATTTCAGTTTCCTCACTGGCGCCTCGCACCCGCAGGAACTGGTAAGCCGCGCGGCTCAACTGGGTTACCAGGCCATTGCGATCACTGATGAGTGCTCGCTGGCAGGGGTGGTACGGGCTCTGGAAGAACAACGCCGTTGCCGTGATCACGGACTGGCCATACAACTGATTCCAGGCAGCCTGTTCCGTTTACAGAATGACTCACGGTTGGTCCTGTTGCCGCAGGATCATGGCGGCTATTCGCAACTGTGCAAGCTGATTACCCGTGGTCGACGTAATGCGCCCAAGGGCGAGTATGCCCTGCCTGATACTGCCTTTGAGCATGGCCTGGATCGCTGCCTGGCCATCTGGTTACCGGCCGATATAAACGACCTGCTTACAGCCCATTGGCTGGCCGGCTTTTTCCCTGGCCGTTGCTGGCTGGGTATCAGTCTGCATCTGGGTGCGGATGATGCCCGGAGGCTGTCCGCTCTGGCACAGCTGGCACATGCCGCCAGCATACCCACCGTCGCCTGTGGCGATGTACAGATGCATGAACGTTCACGACGGATGCTGCACGATGTGCTGGCAGCCATACGCCATGGTTGCACGGTCAGCGAACTGGGCTACCGCGCCCTGCCCTCTGGCGAGCGTCACCTGCGTACCCGGCAGCAATTGGCAACGCTCTTTCCGGCAGCCTGCCTGAGCGCCTCGCTGGACATCGCCAGACGCTGTGAATTCCGCCTGGAACAGCTGCATTATCGCTATCCTCGTGAAGTGGTACCGGAGGGACACAGCGCCAGCAGCTACCTCAGGCAGCTCACCGAAGCAGGCATCCGCAAGCGTTGGGGTACTGAGCCCATTTCACCTGCGCTGCGAGAACAGATCGAGAAAGAATTGGTGCTGATTGCCGAGCTGCATTACGAGCCCTATTTCCTGACGGTTTACGATATTGTCCGCTATGCCAGAAGCCAGGACATTCTGTGCCAGGGACGAGGTTCGGCAGCCAATTCCGCCGTCTGTTATTGCCTGGGTATTACCGAAGTCGATCCGGCGCGCATGAACATGCTGTTCGAGCGCTTTATCTCGCGTGATCGGGATGAGCCTCCTGACATCGATGTGGACTTCGAGCATGACCGGCGCGAAGAGGTCATACAGTACATCTATCGCAAGTACGGTCGCGATCGTGCTGCGCTGGCAGCTGCCGTTATCAGTTACCGGCCACGCAGTGCCATCCGCGATGTGGCCAAGGCGCTGGGCTTTTCACTGGCCCAGGCCGACCTGCTGGCACGCAATACCGCCTGGTGGGACCATCCGGAGAGCTTTACACAGCGCATAGAGCAACAGGGATTCAAGCTGGATAATCTCAAAGTGCAGCAACTGGTCTATCTGGTGCAGATGCTGGTCGGTTTTCCCCGGCATCTGTCGCAGCATGTGGGCGGCTTCGTGATATCTGAAACACCGCTGACCTCGCTGGTGCCCGTAGAAAATGCCGCCATGCCGGACCGTACTGTGATCCAGTGGGACAAGGAGGATTTGGAAACCCTGGGCCTGCTGAAAGTCGATTGCCTGGCTTTGGGCATGCTCACTGCCATCCACCGTTGCCTGGACCTGATCAGAAAAAAGGGCTCAAAAAAGGAGCCTTTTTCCTTGTCTGACATCCCGAGTGAAGATCCGCAAACCTATGCCATGATCCAGCGGGCCGATACCGTTGGCGTGTTCCAGATTGAATCACGCGCACAGATGGCCATGCTGCCACGGCTCAAGCCCGCCTGCTTTTATGACCTGGTCATCGAGGTTGCCATCGTCCGGCCCGGCCCCATACAAGGCAACATGGTGCACCCTTTCCTGCAGCGTCGGCGCGGGCTGGAGCAGGTTAACTACCCTTCTGAAGCACTCAAGGCGGTGTTACAACGCACTCTGGGCGTGCCTATTTTCCAGGAGCAGGTTATGCAGATTGCCATGGTAGCCGCAGGTTTCACCGGTTCAGAAGCTGATGTGCTGCGCCGCTCCATGGCAGCGTGGGCGCGGCGTGGTGGCCTGGAGCACATGCACCAACGCCTGGTCAAAGGCATGCTGGAGCGAGGTTATGAGGAAGAATTTGCCGAGCAGATTTTCCAACAGATCCGCGGTTTCGGCGAATACGGATTTCCGGAATCGCATGCTGCCAGTTTTGCCTTGCTGGTGTATGTATCTGCCTGGCTGAAATGCCATCATCCGGCTGCTTTCTGTTGCGCCCTGCTGAACTCACAACCCATGGGTTTTTATCAGCCAGCACAACTGGTGCAGGATGCACAAGGCCATGGCGTGAAGGTTTTACCGGTTGATGTTCGCTACAGTGATTGGGATTGCACGCTCGAAGATGGAACCAAACCTGGGCTGGGCTTGCGGCTGGGCATGAGAATGATCAGGAGCATGCGTGCAGCAACAGCACAGCGGCTGGTAACGGCGCGCCAACAGGCGGCTTTCCCCCATGTGCAGGAACTTGCCACACGAGCACAACTGGATCGGCACGATCTGGCCGTGCTGGCTGAAGCAGGGGCGCTGCGCAGCCTGGCCGGCCATCGCCACCGGGCACGCTGGGAAGTAGCTGCGGTAGAAAAACCTGCGCCGCTATGGGCAAATAATTGGGGGCAGAGTAAAAACTCGTCTCAAACAATTACAGGGACCCCATCCACCAAGAGTTTTTACTCTGACCCCAA
>JANOGQ010000159.1:0-4273 GCA_031406105.1 Lysobacterales bacterium
CCCGTCAACCGTAGGCGCTTGACAATAAACCGGCCACCAGATGATGGCGCCAGTTTCCGGATTGGTAAAGTAATCGTAATAGGGAAAATCTGTACCCTGATAAGCGGAATCCTTGCAATAAAGCGCATTCCAGTAATGCGCATAAGAGGTCACGTCATTCAGATAATTCAGTTCACGGTCGTAGTAGGAGGTGGCCGATACCAGTTGTGCAAAACCCAGATCCCCTTCAACCGTCAGGGAATAAACATCAAACTCATCATCCGTATACTCATCGTGGAACCGGACCGTTTTCAGATCGCCGACAAACGGGTCGTAATAGTTATCCGCTCCCGAGTTGGTGGTTTGTGAAAAGAAGCCGACCGTGGCGGACCAGTTTTCGTTGATGCTCCACAACAAACCAGCTCTCAGACCGGAGACATCGGAGTCATTCCATTTGCTTTCAACCGAAGCCGCGTTATCGAATGTGCCGAAGTCCGCTGGATAAACAGGACCACCGATGGCCGAAGAATCTGGCGTACGGCCAAAAACGTTATCAATAAAACCGCCATCCTTGTCGTGGTAACCCACCAGGCGCAAAGCGAGGCTGTCTTCGACCAGCGGTATATTGAGGACTACCGAACTGCGGTAGCTGAGGTCACTTTCAGGGCCGCCCTTGAGTTCGCCGTCTAATATCGCCTCGAACTCGTCCAGCTTTGGCTGGTTGGTAATGATGCGCAGCGTGCCTGCCTGGGCATCTGAGCCATACAGGGTTCCTTGCGGACCTGCCAGGGCTTCAATCCGTTCGATGTCGACCATGCGAATACTCGGCTGGTCGCCGGTTGTGGTGATGGTTATTTCATCCAGATACACCGAAGAGGTAGATGCTGCGATAAAGCCCGGGCCGGTAATGGCGCCGCGGAAAACCACAACACTGTCGCTGTTGCTGAAGGTAACAACGTTGACAGAGGGGGTAAATCGAGTGAAGTCTTCCATCGACCTGGCCCCCATGACGGACAGGGTGTCCTGCGACAGAGCCTGGATCGCGATGGGAATGTCCTGTGCAGATTCGGTGCGCTTGCGGGCGGTAACAACGACTTCTTCAAGAGTGCCGGACCGCACTTCGGCATCAGCCGCTTCCTGGGCGTGAACCGTGTTTGTTGGTGACAGGGCGGCAGCCACAGCGGCCGCAACGGGGGTAAGTATAAACCGGGACTCTGTCGTCATAAATTTCCTTGGTCGAAAGGTTTAAGCCAGGTTTTTATAAGCCTATTCAGTCATTTTTTTCGAGTCTTCACCTTGGCTTGAAGGTGTTTAATATTATTATCGCGTTTTCAGCAATCTACCTATCTGTCACTTCGGAGGCAAGTCTTTTTTGTTGTTCCAACAAAGGCTGCAGGATTTCAACCATGCTTTGCAGTTGTGGCTCATAACGGCGCCACAAATGAACTGAAGAGGAATAAATCGGCTTGCGCACCTGTTCCGAACTGGCGGTTTTGACGGCACGTTGGGTGCGATGAAACTGCACACAGGCTTCTTCAAAAGGCAGGCCGCAGAATTCCAGTAAACGCCCTACCTGCACTTCCAGATCACTGACCACCTCTTCGTAGTGCACATCGAGCACAAAACCGGGCAGCACTTTGTGCCAATGATCCATCAAGCGCTGGTATTGCAGATAGTATTCTGCCAACTCGTCCATATCGTAGGAAAATGGCTGGCCACTGGCGAAGAGCTGCTTGAAACTGCCGAGGCAGCTATCCAGGGGGTGGCGTCGGGTGTTGATGATCCGGGCGTTTGGAATGGCCAGTTTGATGAGCCCGGTAAAAACAAAATTATTGGGATTCTTGTCAATGAAATAAGCCGCAACACCACGGTGTTTGGCGCTGCGCTCCAGATATTGCTGACCGATTCTGCTCCAGCCATCCCTGCTCAGATTCGCCAGCACTTCCGGGAATCTCTGCTTTTCGCCACGACCGCGTCGCATGGCGCGGATCACCTTGGAGAGATCACTCAATTCGTGCGTTCCATCCACCATGCTGTGACTGGACAGGATCTGTTCGATCAGCGTAGAACCCGTCCGGGGCAACCCCACCACAAATATGGGCGTGGGTTCCCGCACGATCCCGGGTTGCTGTTGCAGGAACTTGCTGCTGAACAGCTCGATCACCCGGTCGTGGGTATCTTCGGTATCTACCGGATCATAAGATTCTGCTTTACGCCTGATGCGGTTGCAGCTGGCAAAGTGTTCAAATGCCAGGGGATACTCCTGGCGGGCTTCAAACTCAAGGCCCAGGGCATTGTGAATCTGCGAGCGTGACTCATCCGGCAAAGACTCGTTCTGCAGCAATTCCTGCATGGCTTGCACTTCAGCCGGTTCAAAACGGAAGGTCTTGAGATTGGCCAGGCTCCAGTAGGACTCGCAGTGATCCGGTTTGACCGCAATGCTCTGCCGATAGCGGGCAACCGCATCTTCCTGCCTGCCTATGGTCTTGAGGTGATGCGCCATACCACACAGCGCGCCGGCTTTACCCGGCTGGAGTTCCAGTGCTTTTTCAAAGGCCGCGATAGCATCTTCATGGCGCCCGGCGACTCCAACCACACTGGCATACACCATGTACGCTTCTGCATTGTCTCCGGCCAATTCGATCAGTTTTGAAGCAATCGCAGTCGCTTCTTCATACTCCTCCTGCTGTCGATGCACATTGGCCAGGTCAACCATGACCCTGAGATAGTCCGGAGCCAGTTGCAATGCCCGTTGCAGGAATATTTTTGCATCCTGAAACTGTTCATGACCAACTGCAATTCCCGCCAGTAGTCGACAGGCTTCCACGTGGTTCGGGTCTTTTTTCAGGATATCGCGATAAATGATTTCAGCTTCTTTTCGCTGGCCTGCCTTTTCATGTTGTGCTGCTCTGGCAATTTCGTCGGCATAAGGCATTGCTTGTCTGGGCAGGGGTCCATTGGCAAGCAGCTCCATGGTTTGCCTGGCCCGTGCCAGCTTCTGTTCGGTTATTTCCCCGGACGCACCCAGATTCAGAGCCCGCTGATAGGACTCCAGCGCTGCCTCCGCATGGCCCTGTACCAGCATCACATCGCCCAGCACATCATGCGCTGCAGCAAATTGAGGATAGGACTGCAGGGCTTTCTTCGCCTGGTCTTGTGACTCATCGAAGCGTTTCAAAGCAAGCAAAGCTCGCGCTGCGAGCACCATCAGATTTGCATCTCCAGGGAATTCAGCCAGAGCCTGGCTGCAGGAATTCACCGCCCCATCCATGTCGCCATTGCGAAACTGAGACTGAGCCTGATGAAACCATTGCTGCTGTTTGGGCAGTGTACTGATGACGATACTCGATCGGCTGGCTGATCAGCCGGGCACCTGGAAAGCCGGGATGGAATGCGAGCATGGATTGTAAGCGCCAACCGGGGTATCGTCACGCCCTTCAGAATGAAGCGGAAAACTCCAGCGGCATGAAAACTTTCCACGAAGCGGCGCACAGCAAGGACTTTGTGCTCTCTGCTGAGCTGTTTCTGCGCCCGGAAACCACGGCGCAAATGATTGAGCTGCAGACCCGCACCCTGCAGGCCCATGTTGACGGCATCATGTTGACTGACAATCAGGAAGGGCGATTGCACCTTTCGCCGCTGGCAGCAGCCAGCCTGGTCAGAGCGGCAGGGGTTGATCCCATTGTTCAGCTGAGTTGCCGAAATCGCAACCGCATAGCTTTACTGGCTGAACTGCTCGGCGCAGCCACACTGGGTGTCACCAGCCTGGTGCTGGTAAAGGGCAACCGCGTGCCGCAGGGCTTCAATCCACGCCCTCGTGCTGTATTGGATGTGGATGCCACGGATTTGATTGCCATGGCCAGCAAAATGACCGCCGATGAGTGCCTGCCCGCACTTCCGGATCTTTTCGTTGGAAGCATCATCACGCCACACTGGGCTTCTGCGGGTTGGGTGCCGGAAAAACTCATGTTGAAAGCCGATGCTGGCGCCCAGTTTGCCCAAACCCATATTTGTATGGATGCAAAACTGCTTTCCAACTACATGCAACATCTGGTTGCGGCCGGCATTCCAAGGCGCATGGGAATTTTCGTCAAGCTGGCGGTATTCAGTTCAGCCGATGATGCACGCTGGCTGCGCGACAGCTTGCCCAACAACCGCATACCGGAAAGTCTGATTCAGCGCCTGGCGCAGGCTGAAAATGCCGAGCTCGAAGGCATCCGCATTACCGCTGAGCTGCTGCAGCAACTGCTCAACGGCCGCCGCGTCGTGCGGCCCCGGTCGGTCGATTTGATCG
>JANOGQ010000226.1:0-5153 GCA_031406105.1 Lysobacterales bacterium
CGCTCCGCCTCTTCCCAACCGCGGCCTGAAAAGGTCGCCTGCGTCAGGTCAGCGGATAAACGCACCTTGGCAAAACGTGTCTCGAACCCGTCTTTCAGCAGGTCTCCGACAGGCACCAGGCCGACTCGCAAAGCGAGGCCGAAGCTCTCACGGGCGAGGCGCTGGGCTTCGCGCAGTGCGGGGACGACACGTTCGCGCAGCACCTCGGGCACCGCAAAGGTGGCGCCGTCGCCGCCGAACACGAAGGGCAATTCAATACCCCGGTCGACGTTGATTACTGCAGCGATGCACGCTACGCCCACCGTGTTCACATCCTTGTAGGCACCTCCCGCAATGGCCTGGGTGGACCCGATGACGTCGGCGACAATCACCCACCAGTCGAACGGTAGCGGGCTGTGCCTATTGGTTTCAATCGCCGCGGCAAACGATTCAAGAGTTGGAAGTGCGTGGTAGAAGCTGGCATTACCCATGGCTTTTGGAGGAGTTTCCTTTCTATGGGGCAGCTTCGAGTATAGAAGATATAGAGAGGTCGATTAAAAGCCCTTTTCCTGGAAACTGGAAGTAAAGACTCTTCATTACCCTAAATTTCACCCGGCGCCTTGAGAAGTGCCTCCGGAATTTTCATAGGTTGGTGTTACCTGTGGCTAAATTTTTCTCTACCACACCTCCGTTTCAGAGCCATTCGCGTCCACAGCGTGATAGACCTGCTGCCACAAGACATCGCGGACCGATTAAATATGCCCGGGTCCTTCGCCATCCCGTTCCAACAATCCCTGATCTTCCAGGAAACGGTTAATACGGCGGCAAACGGTTTCTAAGGTCACATTCTGATTTAGCCCCAAGCGTGACAGAGGTTTTTCCGCTGTCAGGGATTCAGTCTCTGGCCGGTAAATAGGGTCGATTTCATTCTTGCTGCATCCAATTTCTCTCGAGCTCCGTATTTACTTGCGAGATTCGTGAGGAAGTTCCAATGCTGCCCAACATTAACATGACCACTCATTTGGCCTGCCTGGTTTCGATTTGCCTGGTTGCTTGTAACAATGAACAGCCTGCCGAAGACCTGAGTTCGAAACAGCAGGCTTCTGCTAACACCAGCTTCCTGGCTGAGGCTCAACCCTGCGAGTTGATCATGCTGTCGGTCGCAGGTGACGAATCGAACACCGACCAACAGCGAACTCAACAGTTGCAGGCACGCGTCACAGCGAACCCGGGAATTTCCGGTCACGTAGAGCGGCTGGGATGGGAATTTGTTGCACTGGCACGGCAGAATCACGATCCGGGATTTTTTACCCTGGCCCTGCACGCCGCGTCATGCCTGGATCAGATGGAAGCTGGCAGCTCCGAGTCGTTGCTACTTGGCGGTCATGTGCTGCTAAACCTGCACCGCTTTGCGGAAGCAGAGATCCAAGCCCGGGAATTGGTCAGCAAACGCGGTCTTTGGTTTGACTACGCATTGCTGGGCGATGTGCTCCTTGATCGGGGTCTGTATGGGGAAGCAGCAGAAGCCTATCAATCGCTTGCGGACCTGCGGCCCGGACCGGAGGCCTATGCTCGCGTGGCTCGTTTGCATGCTGTACAGGGTGAGCTCGACAGCGCGATGGAGCTCATGAGCCTGGCGCTACAGTCATCAAGCACACGCAATCGCGAGTTTGCTACCTGGATGCAGGTGGAGCTGGCCAGGATGAGCTGGCAGAGTGGCGACCAGGAGTTTGCCAGCGCCCTGATTGAAAGCGCTCTCAATCTGCAGGCCGGTTATCCATCAGCGCTTTTCCTGCGTGGACGCATTT
Organism: Lysobacterales bacterium; assembly: GCA_031406105.1. GTDB lineage: Bacteria > Pseudomonadota > Gammaproteobacteria > Xanthomonadales > SZUA-36 > JAWXBM01. The sequence continues at coordinate 1,788 of JANOGQ010000226.1, forward strand.
CGCTGGCCACTGGTCAGTTCGACGACGCAGTCACCGATCTTGAACGTGCCGTTACGGTTGAACCCTTGCCAGAGTACCGATGGACACTGCTTGAAGCCTACCAGGCCGCCGGCCTCTCACAGCTTGCAGCAGAGCAACAAAATTTGCTGGTTCGCGAAGCGGGGTTTGAAGACCCGCGTACCGCATCCGTTTTCCTCGCCACCCTCGGCATCGACAGGGAGACCGCCGTGCGCCTGTCTGAATCCGAACTTGAAGCCAGGCGTGATGTGTTTACGCTCGATGCAGCGGCCTGGGCCATGGTGCAAGTGGGTTCTTTCCGTTCCGCTCAAGAGCTCAGCTCGGAAGCGCTGGCCGTGGGCACGGTTGATGCCCGGCTGTTCTACCACGCAGGTGTTATCGCTGCCCGGACGGGCGACGAGGTCAAGGCGCGCAGCCTGCTTGCGCAAGCGCGCGAAATGAGCCACATGCTGTTGCCTTCGGAACAGCAGCAGTTGGAGAAAGAATTGGCGGCATTAGCGCCTCAAACCCCCAACCCGGCGTCCTGAGGCAGGATTTCGGGAAACTTTTAACTCGATGTAGAAATTCGTTCAAGCAACCATTTAGCAACCTTTACTGGAGAGAAAATGAACCTGTTACTCAACAAACTAGCCACTGGAACACTGGTGCTGTCTACCGCCATATCGGTAAACTTAGCCCAGGCATCCAGCCACATGGATGCGCCGCTCATCACGCTTGATGACGCCGCTAATACCACTGACGTCTATGCCTTCGTCTCCGAAATGAACGGCAAGAAGTACCTGACCACTGCCTTGTCGGTCTATCCTTTCGAGGAGCCCGGAATCGGCCCCAACAAGCACAATTTTGACGACAATGTGCTGTATGAAATTCACGTGGCTCTGGGCGACGACCTTCAGAAAGGCCGCCCAACCCTGAGCTACCAGTTTGAATTTGACACTGAGTACAAGGCTACCAACACCATCCTGCAGTCCTACAAAAACGTGGTGATGAACGTTGATGATGATGGCCAGAACCTGACCCAGACGTACACTGTGAGGAAGTCGGAACATAGCCGGAACACCACTAACCTGGCGGCCGAGAACCAGAGACTGTTGGTTCCGCCAAACAACCAGGGTATAGCCACGCCGTTCTACAACATTGCCGATGACGGCGAAATGCCGGCCCGCCCGGGTGTTGACAATGAGCTGGAGCTGGACGTGTACACCCAGCAAACCGTGTATGACCTGAGCAAAGGTTACCGCGTGTTTGCCGGCCAGCGAGATGACGGTTTTTATGCAGACATCCAGGGTGTATTTGACCTGCTGCAGCTGGAAAGCCCTGTCCTGGGCCTGGAAAGCCCCAACAAGCCATTCGACAGCCAGGGTGGTTACAACGTGCACACTATCGTTCTGCAGATTCCTTTGAGCGAACTCGGTGGAAGCGAACAAGTCGCCGGCGTCTACGCCACCACCAGCCGACGCAAGGTGCGCGTATTGCGTACTGACGGGGATGTAAACAGCGGACCATGGGTGCAGGTTGGCCGCCAGGGCAATCCGCTATTTAACGAAGGCTTTGTGGCCATCGAAGACAAAGATCGCTACAGCCGCTCAGGCCCGAATGTCGACAAAGACTTGTTCAGCAAATACGCTTTGCAGCCGGAGTTGGCAGCACTGCTGAACGGCATTCACGGTACTGCAGCCATCACCACTGATCGCACCGACCTTGCAGGAATCTTCATTCCTGACCTGATCAAAGTGGACCTGTCGACCGGCCCGGCAGCCCTGACTGGTGCAACCGACGATGCCGGTTTTCATCGCCTGAGTGTATTTGGTGGCGATCTGCTGACCAGTTCAGTCCAGGAAGGTTTCGGTGGTGGTGCCATCCCCGGTGGTTGGCCAAACGGCCGTCGCTTTGGCGACGACGTGGTTGATATCGCAGTATGCGCGGCTCTTTCCGACCTGCGTGATCCAGCAAACCTGTCCATCGCCTGCAATGGTGCTGTGGACGTGGACGCGGTTACCGCCAATGACATTACCTATAATAAGGTCATGCCATACGCTGCAACACCGCTTAATGGGCGTTCTCACGACCACCATTGATCGTTCGACTGCGAGGGCGGCAGGCGCCGTCCTCGTAGTTTCCTGGCTTTAACCTACCGGAATTCAGAGGCACTCCCCATGAGCTGCAAGACATGCTTACACCTGTTATTGCTGCTCACTTTTTTGTTCACAGTACAAGCCCTGCAAGCACATGATCCAGGCTTCAGCCGGACCTCCATTCTTCTCGATGGTGACTCGGTGGTGCTGCATGCACAGTTTGCACGGGCTGATATTGAGCGTGTCGTTCACATCGACAATGACGGTAGTGGCAAAGCCAGTCCAACCGAGTTTGAACAGGCACGTAGCTCGCTGGAAAACCTGTTCGCTACCAACCTTTTGCTGCGAGATGCGCAAGGAATGATACCCGCGGACCGCATTGCGGTGAGTCAGCTGGAACCCGACGACATCGGGGTCACGCTGAGCTTTCAAACCCCGGACACCAGGCCTTTGAGCTTTAACGCCAGGTTGATGCAGTTGCTGCCACGTGGGCATCGTCAACATCTGCTGGTTCAGGGCTCTTCTGGCGAGTTGCAAAAACAAGACCTGCTTGACGCCCAATCCGCAACCGTGATGCTGGGCCAGGCCACCCCTGGCAGAGTTACTGTTTTTCGCCAGTACCTGGTTGAAGGTATTTGGCACATCTGGATCGGCTTCGACCACCTGTTGTTCCTGATTACACTGTTGCTGCCCGCGGTGCTGACCTACCAGGAACGGGGTTGGCGCGCCGTTGATGCCGTACGACCAGCCGTCTGGGATATGCTGAAGTTGGTGACGGCATTTACATTGGCACACTCCCTAACGCTCTCACTGACTGCCTTTGAATTGATTCAATTGCCTTCCCGCTGGGTAGAAACCGCGATTGCGGCTTCGGTGCTGGTGGCAGCAGCCAATAACATCAGGCCCGTGTTCCTGGGCTCGCGCTGGATTCTGGCCTTGCTTTTTGGCCTGGTACACGGCCTCGGCTTTGCAGGCGCACTGGCAGAATTGGGCCTTCCACCGCAAGCTCAACTCACTGCTCTGCTGGGTTTCAACCTGGGCGTTGAAGCAGGGCAGCTGGCCGTAGTTGCCTTGGCCCTTCCAATCATGGCGTTGCTCAGGCATACCGCCTTTTACCGTGTTGCGGTATTACAGGCAGGATCTTTAGCTGCAGCTGTACTGGCGCTGGTCTGGACCATTGAGCGCGGGCTGGGGTAAACCTGTCAGGGGTGTTCTGAAAAATTTTGCTGACGGCACCCAAATTTTTACCATGCTTGGGGCTGTTCAATACATT